>NZ_JBBCZC010000019.1:0-67244 GCF_037144575.1 Sporosarcina sp. USHLN248 | reverse complement strand
TTGGGTAAAGGATCTTCTTGTTCTTTTTTCGGTCATTGTAGTCTCCTCATTTCTATTAGTTGTATTCTACAAGACCTTAATTTTTCTGTCCATCTAAGTGTAGCCTATCCACTAGACATCCGACTCAATAATATGATTCGTATCATGCATCGGACTTTCGTAGGCGATCAATGTGACTCCTAATTCTTCTTCAAACTCGATTAAAGATTTTAGCTGTTCATCACTTAGTTGGGCGAGAGGTGTGTTTTCAGGTGTCATACGTTCACTTCCTTAGAAAATTTATAATTAGGGTATCCAAGTGATAAGGGAATATGCAAATGTTTATTGCGATAAAAAATCCACATTAGCCCTACTGAGCCATGTGGATTTGCAGAAGTATTTTATTTTTAAATTACCCAACTTGCCAAGGACGATTCACTTTTGACTTTTTCACCAACTGTTTGGGACATAGTTCAGCCCTTGTCATTCGTTGAGGCTCCATTCCTTTTTCTATCCGGGAACTTACTTCTCTGGATAGAGAGTATAGGTTAGGTGCTAAAAAGACTCTTGTAGATTGTTGATTGCAGTTTGGGCATTCTGTTTTTTGTTTATTGCCAGCCATGGTCTTAAAGAACAATGTAAATTCGCCGCAGTCTTTGCATCGGAATGTGTAGCTCGGCAAACTAATCCCTCCTTATTTAGGCCGAATATCTTGATCGAATATTTGGGTAGGGATGGCGATTGTACAACATGCATTCGGAATATCGACGATGCCGTTGATCCGTCCTTCGACAGGTGCCGTACTTAACAGCATATATGCCTGTTCTCCCGTATAGCCCAATGTTTTCAAGTATTCAATCGCATTCAGGCAAGCGCGGCGGTATGCTAAATTGGCGTCTAAGTACGATTGTTCACCGTTCCGATCATCGACTGAAATTCCTTGGAAGACGAGAAAATCATTATAGTGCGGCTCTACTGGACCTGGCTGGAATACAGGGTTTTCATAGATTTTATATTTTTCCATGCCGCCTTTTATAACATCCACCTTTAGCTCGATCCAGCCTGACATTTCGATTCCGCCGCAAAATGTAATTTCACCATCTCCTTGTGAGAAATGCAGATCGCCTACGGACAGCTTCGCACCATCAACGAATACAGGGAAGTAGATCCTTGATCCTTTTGACAAGTTTTTAATGTCGCAGTTGCCGCCATTTTCGCGTGGCGGAACGGTACGTGCGCCTTCTCTGGCGATCCGGTCAAACTCGGGCCCCTTCAAATGGCCAAGTACGACACTTTCTTCATTAGGCGGATTGGCGAGGGCTGGCACGCGATTCGGATCTTTATCAATTAATTTTTGCTCCCGTTCATTCCACTTTTGCAAAAGTTCCATGGAAGGGGCGACACCGATTAAGCCGGGATGGATGAGTCCGGCAAATTTTACGCCCGGAACATGACGTGAAGTCGTATAAATGCCTTCAAAATCCCAAATCGACTTTTGTGCTTCTGGAAACTCGTCCACTAAGAAGCTGCCGCCATTTTCCTTGGCGAAGATTCCGTTAAACCCCCATTCATGTCCTTGGTGGGCCCCGATATCTAAAATATCGACAACAAGCAAATCACCCGGTTCCGCACCATTTATATACACTGGACCGCTTAAAACATGTACTCTCGTAAGATTCACCTTTCGAACATCTTCTGCGCTGTCATTATTTTTAATTTGCCCATCTGTCCATTCTTTGCAATCCATTCTAAACGAAGTTTTCGGATCAACAGAAAAGGCAGCAGGGATATCTGGGTGCCATCGATTATGCCCTGGATGAACTTGCTCCTCCATAGGCTTGTTCAAATCAAGAGTGTACAAGGATTTTGCCATTTCATTTCCCCCAATCATACATTTCAAATGAGTTTTCACTTCAGAGACACTATATGTAACTGTAAAATTTATATGAATGATGAGGGCATTTCCAATTATGGGTATGCGCATCGGAGCATAACAGGTCCTTTCGTCAGGAATATATAGATGGGTGCAATCAAAAAGGATACTTAAGGAGTTTTTGTTAGTGCTTATGCTCGTAATTATTTTTTTCCTTTTTCTTTCTTAAGTTCTTACATTCTTAGTAGGTGTTAAGTGACTGTTAACTTACTGTTAGGTGTCTGTTCGTTTTTACTCAGCTTATTAATTTGAACTCCTTGTAGAGCCTAAATTGACAAGATATGTGGATTGTTAAGTGCCTGCCAATTGTTTGTTATAGGTCTGCTTCCGTCGAGTGGAAAGTGTAGTTATGCGTTTTAGTTGGGGGTTATGAGTGAACTGGTATGTTTATGCGTATATCTGGAGGGTTTTTGCGTATGAAACGTGTTTTTATGCGTTTTTTCGGGGGTTACGAATTCAATTTGTCTTTTGCCCTGGCTATGAACAATCCATGAAGTTAGTGGTACAATAAATGGGAATTGATTGAAAGATTTGATGTGCAATTTGAGAAGAAAAATTTTAATAGAGGGGATGTATGATGAGAGCTGTATTATTTGATTTTGATGGTACATTGGCGAATACATTGCCAATTTGTTACTGTGCATTTCAAAATGTATTTAAAAGGTTTGATAATAGGGAGATTACACCAAACGAAATTGTTGAAATGTTTGGTCCTTCAGAAGTCGGAATTATTAGGGAAAATCTAATGAGTCCTCATAAGGAAGAAGCAATTAAACATTTTTATGAAACATATGCCCAATTCCACAAAGATTTGGTAGCTGTTAATGATGAAATAATAAAGCTTTTAACATCTTTAAAAGAAGCAAATATCAAGTTAGGAATTTTTACAGGAAAAGCAAAAAGAAGTCTACATATTTCATTGGAACAGTTACATATGGAAGGTTTGTTTGATGTTATGATCACAGGAGATGATGTGAGCAATCCAAAGCCGCATCCAGAAGGGCTGCTGAAGGCTTTGTCTTTATTGGATGTAGATAGTTCTGAAGCGATTTTTGTTGGGGATAGCGATGCGGATATCATTGCCGGAAAGCAATCGAATGTTTTTACAATTGGTGTCCAATGGCTTCCTGAGTATCAAGCAAAAGCATTCTTTGAGCAACCGGATTTAATCGTGAGAAATGTGACGGAATTTATGAGTTACGTAAAGGTGGGGGTTAAATGAGTATGAAATGGTTGGACTGGGCAAAAAGAATCCAAGCACTGTCCCAGTCAGGGTTAGCTTTTTCAAAGGATTTATACGACATCGAACGGTATGAGGAATTGCGCGAAATTAGCGCTGAGATTATGGCGGAGCATACCAATCTTGAAATAAATATAATCAACGATTTATTTACGAATGAAACGGGTTACCAAACGCCGAAAGTGGACGTTCGAGGTGTCGTTTTTAAAAATGGCAAAATATTAATGGTGAAAGAAAATATTGATAATCAATGGGCTTTACCTGGTGGATTTTGCGATGTTGGAATGTCACCTTCCGAGAATGTAGTGAAGGAAATTAAAGAGGAGTCGAATTATGATGTCAACCCGGTGAAGTTAATTGCCTTATTGGATAAAAACAAGCACCCTCATCCTCCGGAGGCATACCATTATTATAAAGTTTTTATTTTGTGTGAAATTATCGGAGGAGAGCCTGCAACTGGGTTAGAAACTTCTCAAGTTGAATTTTTCTCAGAACATAATCTACCGCCGCTTTCCGAGAATCGAAATACAGTGACTCAACTTAAAATGGTATTTGATTTCTTGAGAAATCCGGAAAAGGAAGCGATATTTGATTGAACTGTCGTTAGTAGGATATTCTTTTTATTTTTATCGGTCTAATTCTTTCGTTTAAGCAATAAATCAGTATGTAATTTTCAGAATTGATGGAACTAATTAAGGGGCATCATCGCAAAAAAAACATTGTCAGTAAAATATAGGATATTGGGGGAATGAAGCTTTGTCCATAGATTTACATGAATGAACAGAGCATCTCGATGATAAGTGGCTATCTGTTCTTTGTCCTGATTTTCAAGCTGTCGCGTATGCGTTGTACACTGATGAAATTGTGCATTTGTATCATCATCCTTTTTATTCAGAAGCAGTTGTGGAGATTCCATGGAGTGAGGGTTTTGCTGGAATTACATTGATTTTATTTAAAGAGTATCCAACTGCAATTGTCAAAGTAGATAGTTTTGCAGATGATAGTCGGTTATATTCTGTGCTTGCCCATGAACTGTTTCACGGATTGCAATATGTGAAAGGGGAGTCGAGGTTCCCTGATGAAGTGTTGGGCATCACGTATCCGAATGATGCAGAAAACATCGCATTGCACCAACAGGAGCGTCTGCATTTGTACAAGTCTGTCATGGCAACATATATAGTAGAGAGAGTTAACGACTTGAATCAATTTATTTCATATCGAGAGCGTCGAGCTGAAGTGATTGGCCAGTTTATGGAATATGAGCAGCTCATTGAAACAGTCGAAGACCCAGCATATTATGTAGAATTAAATGCGTATGTCGTTAGAAGTGGTATGTAAAAGAAGGAAGAAATTCGTTCTTACGGAAAACCTTTACTGAATATAGAAGATTCTACATTACGCAGAAGTTGCTACAGTGCCGGATTATTCCTTTGTATTTTATTAGATGAATTGTCCGCAGGATGGCAAGTGGATTTCATGCAATCTGAGCTGACGTTATACGCGTATGTAAAACAGTTTGTAGAGCCGGTGCAAAAGAGCATTAACAATCTTGAAATAGCAGATGCGAAAAGACTGATTCATCTGATATTTCAAAAGCGTGACGAAAAGATCGACAAGGCACTTCAAAAAGCACGATATGTGCTCAATATCTATGGGGCAATCCGAATTACAGGCATCGATCCGATGAACATTACAGCACGCGGAAAAAAGTGCTGCATGAAAATTTTGTACGTTTGAAAATGGGTGAACAAGAGTTTCTTTTACAGCAGCCAGTCATTGCGCTGAATGATGAAAACATTTTCCATTGCGAGCATGTCCAAATTTTGTTGGACGAGAAGCCGATTGTAGAAGATGGGCAACTTACGATTGCAGACATCGGAGTTGTGAAGGGTCGTATTGATGAATCGAAATTGACATTATGGTTGGAGTGAATAGTGAAAGAACAGGAAGCCAATCGTTATGAAAAATTGGCTTCCTTTTTAAATGGTTAATCCTGTTCATAAAGCGTCTATCGGGACGTTGTCCAAAATAAATGTAGTTCAAAATAGGTTTCCATCAAAAGAAGTATCTGTTTGAAAGGCCAATAAAAAGATTCCACTATGAGTAGAATCTTACATTCAACTAACAGTTGATAGGAGATGGGATAACAATATGCTACGCTGAAGTTAACAGTGCGCACTGAAACTTTTTGGGGAGGTAGTTTGGATGTTGGATTCTGTTAAGGTTGGAAGTTATATTTCGAAATTGCGAAAGGAAAGGGATTGGACACAAGTAGAGTTGGCGGATCGGTTAAATGTAAGTCACCAAGCTGTGTCGAAATGGGAACGTGGAGATTCACTGCCGGATATCGGTACACTCATGGTTGTCGGGCAAACGTTTGGTGTGTCAGTTGATGAGTTAATGAATGGGGGAGCCGATAAGGACAGCTCGACGTATATCCATAATATTGGTCGAATGATGACAAGGTTTACTGAAAACCGCCGGGAAGAAGTTGCAGAAATGATCAATACGGGTGAAGCGGATATGGAAGGGCTTATTGAAGTTGCTCCTCTATTAAAGGCGAGTGAATTGGCGGATGTGGCAGAACGGGTTAATAAGGGACTGTTTAATCAAGATCTGATTGTACAACTTGCACCCTTTGTGGAAACAGAATTGTTAGATGGATTGGTAATTGGAGTTGCGAAGGAAGGCGTTGATATGAAGTTTGTGCAAAAATTAGCGCCGTTTTGCAGTAAAGAGGCGCTAAGGGGATTAATTGAAAAAGCAAATAAAGATGAGCTGGATTTCGCTATCGTCGCTCGATTGGCGCCGTTTGTTGGGGAGGACATGGTGGATGAATTAATCGAGAAAGCGATTCGTGAAGGAATAGAGTGGAGAGATATCGTGCGGCTTGCTCCTTTTTGCAGCAAGGGCAAATTAAGCAGTTTAGTAGATCGGACGGTAGACGGTGAGTTGGATTCAAAATGCCTCGTTTCGCTTGCCCCTTTCTTAGGGAGAGATGTTTTGAAGCGACTTGTGGATGAAAGGGAAATTGTCGATCTGGATCCGGAGACGATTGCACGATTGGCGCCTTTTGTAGATAAAGCGACGCTTAGCGGGTGGATTCATGCGTTGTTAGTGAATTGATATGGGAAAGCAGCCTACATTCTGGTGTTGCTTTTTGGAAGAGGGGCTTTTTGGATTGAGCTGAAAGTGGTGTAAGAGCTGTATTTATGCGCCTGTTTGGTGAGTTTATGCTTTCTTGATGGGGTTTATGAGTCTTGCGGGTAAGTTTATGCGAACCTACAGGGGTTTATGAGTCTGGCGGGTAAGTTTATGCGAACTTGCAGGGGTTTATGAGTCTGTGAGTGAGTTTATGCGTCCTTGCAGGAGTTTATGAGTCTGTGAGTGAGTTTATGCGTCCTTGTTGGAGTTTATGAGTCTGTGAGTGGGTTTATGCGTCCTTGCAGGGGTTTATGAGTCTGGCGGGTAAGTTTATGCGAACTTGCAGGGGTTTATGAGTCTGTGAGTGAGTTTATGCGTCCTTGTTGGAGTTAATGAGTCTGTGAGTGGGTTTATGCGAACTTGCAGGGGTTTATGAGTATGTAAGCATGATCGTTAACTATGCGAGTTCGAATTGTCTGGCAAGTGGGAATGGTCGGATGGTATAATTGGGGGATAATAGCATAGGTTTTCAAAGGTGATCGGTATCTCGTTGTTGCAACGTTATGGTCTATTGCACGAAATTGATCATCGGCATGATCATCTTTACTACACGAATCGTAGTACAAAATACATTATCCACCCTTGAGTTTTAGCGGACTCAAGTGGATGTTCTGCTTTGGGGACGCTGACTCGAAATGGAATCAGCGACTATGATCCGCAGCGATGCTTCAACATCGTTGCGGTCTTTTTACTATATTTTCCACTTATCAAATTTATAATATAAAGATGGGGGCGATAATGATGTTCTTACAAAATGGTCGGCTGGCCATTCGGGAATTGATTGAAGAGGATAAGCAGTTAATGGTGAAGTGGTTGTCTGATCCGGAAGTCCTTCAATATTACGAAGGAAGAGATCGTCCTGCGGATTTGGCGCAAGTTGAAGAGGACTTTTTCGGGGAGGCGGGAGATGAATCGCGGTGTCTTATTTTGTATGAGAAGAACCCGATTGGATATGTACAGTTTTATCCAATTGGAGATGAAGAAAGAGAGATTTACGGATATTTTGATGCGCTAAATACGATTTACGGAATGGATCAGTTCATCGGCGAGGTTTCTTATTGGAATAAAGGGATTGGAACGCAGCTTGTAGAAATGGTAGTTAATTATTTATTCACAGACCGAAAGGCGGACCGTATCGTCATGGATCCTCAAACTTGGAACGAACGGGCAATTCGGTGCTATGAGAAATCCGGATTCAAGAAGGTGAAGCTTTTGCCGAAGCATGAGTGGCATGAAGGAGAGTATCGGGATTGCTGGTTAATTGAAAAGAAGCGGGAATGAGGGTTTCATATGAGAAATCGAGGAGCTGCTGTCATTGTAGATATGGATCAAGTCGCCGTTATTAAGAGAACTCGTAATGGGGCGGAGTATTATGTGTTTCCAGGCGGGGGCATGGAAGATGGAGAAAGTCCAGAGCAAGCGACGATTCGAGAGGTGTTTGAGGAGTTGGGCGTACATATTAAAACTAAAGAAAGTCTTGGAACTGTCCAGTTTAATGGAACGCAGCATTATTTCATAGCAGAAATTATCGGTGGGGTTTTTGGAACTGGTGCAGGAGAAGAATTTGAAGCGGATCGGAACCGTGGGACATATGAGTCGATGTGGATGCCGATCAATCAGCTGCTGTCAGTTGATGTTAGGCCGATTGAGATTGCCGAAAAGCTATTCAAATATAACGGAGGGAAAGAACATGCACCGGATAAAACCAATTGACGCAGCAACACAATTTATTAATGAGTTTTTTCCCGATTGTCAAGCTGCTGTTCTTGCAGGAAGTGTCGTTAGGGGAGAGGAAACACCAACATCAGATTTAGATATTGTCGTTATACAAGATGGGCTGCCGTCTGCTTACCGGGAATCGCATGTCGAATATGGTTGGCCGATTGAGGTATTTGTGCATACGCAAATGAGCTATAAAGACTTCTTTAATTCGGATGCAGAAAGAGGTCGTCCGTCATTGGCCCGCATGATGTCGGAAGGCATCGTAATTGTCGATTCCGGCATTCTTCATAGAATTAAGGGAGAGGCAGATGAGTTGTTGCGAAAAGGGCCTGAAGAGTGGACGGACAGTGTGCTGCAGACGAAGCGCTACATGTTATCTGATTTGTTAGATGACTTCATCGGGACATCAGATGAAGCGGAAGCGTTGTTTATTGCAAATGCAATTGCTGAAGCGGCGCATGAATTTGTGCTACGGACGAACGGGAAATGGATCGGTGCTTCGAAATGGATCGTTAGAGCATTAAGGCAGTATGATGTCTATTTTGCCGATCGATTCTTGGCGGCGTTCCAAGAATTTTATAAGCACGGAGAAAGGGAAGCGGTTATTCAAATCGTGGATGAAGTGTTGGAGCCGTTTGGAGGTAGGTTATTTGCAGGTTATTCTATAGGAAAGTGAGGACTGTGCAATGCCGAGTATGTATGTCAACTGGGGACCGCGTGGAGGTTATAATTTGAAGCTTACGTGGATGCCGGAGCTTATGCCGGATCGCCAAGTGGTTACGAGTGTCCATGCATTTTGTTTTCATGACGGGCAGCTCCTTATGGTGAACTTGAACGACCGGGGATGGGATTTTCCGGGAGGGCATATTGAAGCTGGCGAGACAGTCGAGTCGTGCGTTTATCGTGAAGTGATGGAGGAGGCGTACGTAAAAGGCAATTGTACGCTTTTGGGCTCTATTGAAGTGAATCACGAAAAAAATCCGCTTTGGAATGAATCGAGTCCTTACCCGAAAGTGGGGTACCAAGTTTTTTATCGTATGGATATTACGGAATTTCTGCCGTTTGAAGGGGATTTTGAATCATCGGAGCGAACATTGATCAATCCAGATAAAGTAGGAGACTATTATAAAGGTTGGCATGAATTGTACGAAGCGGTTATGAAGCTGGCATTGCAGCCTGTTGAGAAAGAGGGTGTTTGATTTGGAGATTAGAAGTTTGCACAGTAATGACAAGCCTCCGTTTGATCTGCTTTTAATGGCCGACCCGTCACGGGAGCTTGTTGAAGAGTACATAGCGGAAGGCGAGTGCTACATCGCCGAGGAAAATGGTGAGGTTATTGGTGTCTTTGTAATTGTTCCGCTTACTGAGGAAGTGGTGGAAATTAAAAACATTGCTGTTCACGAAGATAAGCAAGGGAAGGGTTTTGGCAAGAAACTAGTGCAAGAAGCTATTGACGTTGCGAAGAGACAAGGCTATGAAGCAGTTGAAATCGGAACAGGCAATTCGAGCATCGGCCAGCTTGCGCTTTATCAGAAATGCGGTTTTCGGATTGAGGGCATCATCAAAGATTTTTTTGTTGAGCATTATGACGAGATCATTATGGAAAATGGCATTCAATGTATGGATATGGTTCGTTTAAGGTTGGAGATTCAAAAATGAAAGAAGGAATGATGATGAGAATACCGGAGAAGTTGAAGCGGGGAGATGAAATACGGGTAATTGCCCCAAGCCGTAGCGCTAATATTTTATCCGCAGATGGTATTGAACTAGCGAAAGAGCAGCTTGAGCGATTGGGCTTTAAAGTCACCTTTGGCAAGCATGTTTTTGAAAGGGATTTGCAAAATTCAACGTCCATTCAGCAAAGAGTAGATGATTTGCATGATGCTTTTGGTGATGGCAATGTGAAAGGGATATTGACGGTTATCGGCGGTTTTAATTCAAATGAACTTTTGCCGTATGTTGATTATGAATTGATTAAACAAAATCCGAAAGTGTTATGTGGATATAGCGATATTACAGCGATAGCTAACGCAATATCAACGCAATGTGGATTTATTACGTATTCAGGACCGCATTTTTCGAGTTTCCAAATGAAGGAAGGCCAAGATTACCAGACGCAATTTTTTACGCAATGTCTCATGCAGGAGGAGCCGTTTGAACTGAAGCCATCTGAACAATGGAGCGATGACATTTGGTGGCGCGGAGATCAAGGGATTCGACATTTCGAAAAGACGGTTTGGAAGACGTATAATGCCGGAGCAGCTATCGGGGAATTGTGGGGCGGCAATTTATGTACGCTCAATTTGCTGCAAGGTACGAAGTATATGCCTACGATCGAAAACGCGGTTTTATTTATTGAGGACGATGAAATGACAATTCCCGAGACATTTGCAAGGGATTTGACGTCTTTATTGCAAAATGCCGAAACGATCAAGGCGCTTATTATAGGCAGATTTCAGCGGGCATCAAATATGTCGGAGGAACAGTTGCTGTTCATTCTCGACAAACACCCGATGTTGAAGATGATTCCAGTGCTCTATGATGTGGATTTCGGCCATACACAGCCGATGTTTACCTTCCCACTCGGCGGGGAAGTGCAGGTGGATGCTTCGAAAGGGTTAATAAAGCTTTTGAAATTTTAGATGTTGTAGGTGCTTTCTCCTCTTTCTATTGTCACAAAATCGTTGGGAGACAAACAGTAACTTTCCTATTAATCTGAAAGTAACAGTTGTGACATTTCCGTAAGGAGGTTGCTGAAGTGAGGAGATTATTAATTTCAATGTTGCTGTTTGCCGCTGTGCTATTGACAGGTTGTACGTATGAATATACGGAGGAAGATGGCTACCGGATGGCGGTTATTAATGAAGGCTTTCCGGTTCCGAAAAATGCCTATGAGCTAAGGCCGGAAGATTGTACGACGGAAATCACGAAATCGGCAAAGTACAAGTTGAAAGGCATCGGAGATGAAGAAGGCACCCCTCCGAAAGATTATTTGGAGGAAATTCAAAGATGGGGCTGGACGGAGCTTGAAGATAAACGGGTTGGCCATGTGCATTACTTTGAAAAAGAAGGCAAAATCATGTCGCTGATTATCCAAAAAAATGTTTTTGATGTGTTTGAGATGAGTGAGCATTTAGAACTGTGATTGGGGAGAGATGGAATGACGATATTCGCTACCTTCAATACTTTTTTGAATCAGTTGGATCAGAATAAAATAATTTACCGTTTAAGCAAAATTCGTTCAGAAAGTGTTCTCGTTGAAGTAGCAGTTCCAGGAGAACGATGGGAAGTTGAATTTATGGATGATGGCACAGTGGAGATTGAGAAGTTTATCGCTGAAGGAACAATGTATGATGCGAAAGAGTTGGATGTGCTATTCAAGAATTTTTCGGATTAAATCTATAGAATGTCTGCAGAACATTGAATGACGAATTTAATGCTCTGCAGACACTTTTATTTTATTGAAAATGTTCCTTACTTAACAGGACTACTTCTCTCTCATTCAAACAACGCAACGTCGGGATCTTTCATAGCGCAATGAACAAGCATGGCATGCAGCTGCCCGCGATGGTGGTATAGATGATTGGAGATTTCTATCAACCATTCAAATCGTGTATAGGAGACACCCCAATAGGATGTTGTCGTTTGCATTAGTTCCTCTTCGGTGTAATGAAGATAACGGTTTTCTAACAATGCGAAGTTCGTCAATAACGCATTTTTCATATCCTCTATTGATTGTAGGGAACTAGAGGAATAGAAGTTGCTCATTTGTTCCTCAGAGGCTTCATCGGAAATGAGAAGATCCGCTTTGCAAATGACGGATAGATGCGTCAACAATTCGCCGATGGATAATTTGTTTTCGGTTGGTTGTATCGATAGGTCGTTTTGCTCTAATGAGTCCATGATGGCAATAATTGATTGCACTGCTATGGAAATTTGATGCAATGTTGTCTTTACATATATGTTCATCTTGTCACTTGTCACCTATGCTTTCCAAAATTAATAAGAACAGATTTCTATCCGGTTGCAGTCGGAATCTTTCATAATAAAATATGCTGCGCCTTCTTCCATTACTTCACTTACATCGATACCGTGAGATGCAATATACGCATGCGCTTTTTCAATGGATGTTGTATATAAGCTGAATAGACTTGTGTCTAGCTTCTTTTCAAGCTTGTGCTCAATGCTGCATAGTGTCACAGAAGTATTTCCGAATGCTATCGTTTGATAGTTTCCATTGTTGTCTGTCCAACCGGGCGTTCCGCCTAACACATCGACGTAAAATGGCATTGCTTTTTCGATGTTTTGGACGGGAATAAAAATAGTATCCACCTTTTCAAATAGCATCGTATTCACGAAGCCTCCTTTAAGAAATTGCGTTAAATGCTCTTAACTTTTTAAGGTGATCGAGTGTCAGAACGCCACTCCATTCCTGTTTAGCAGTTTCCCAAACGTCCTCAAATTGTCCCCAATCCCAAGTTGGTTTATAGCTGCCATCCGCTGCCTGCGTGCGAAGAAGATGATGGATATTGGCAGGAATGAGTTCTTTAAAATCTTCATAGAGAAAGGACTTTGGTGAAGACACAATTTGAAGAGGGAGAAGGCAATAGTCATGCCATTTTTCCGGATCTGTCGTTACGCTATGTTGTGCAATTTCACGAACTCTTTCAGCTATTTTTGCTGCATCTTCCGCAGGTAATTCATTAATGAATTTGACGAGGCATTGCACTTCGTGATGATCGTTTGTTGCAAAATGGTTGATGTATGTAATGGCATGCTCTGTCAACTTACGCAAGAAATTCTCTGGAACAAGCCCTTTGTAATAATGAAGCAAGCCAGTCATTTCCGCACTTGGATTCCCCCAAGGCCAGTCCCCGCCATAATTCCACCAAATGGCGCGCGGTGCGGTTTCTACTTCCTCGGGAACAATTTCCCATCCCATACGATCCTCATCAAATGTTTGCAAAGCATATTGAATCGCTTTTTGAACCATTGGCTCCGATTCATCCGCCCCGATGCGGATCATATGCTGAAGCCCGATTGTCGTCGCCAACGCCGAAGAGGCCTGACACCGGAAATCAGGCTCAAGCCCATTTCCAAAACCGCCATCTTCATTTTGATACTTTTTCAATTCCTCCAAAACACGCGATCGGCTGCCATTTTCAAACTCGAATTCAAACAGCGCCTTCTCCAATGGACGAGCTTTTGTTGTAAGAAACTCTACAGCGCTTTGGTATTGCTCAGTTGATAATTTTTCCATAGGAACCCCCTCACTTTCATTACGGATATACATCTATTCGCTATTACTATTGGTGAATCCTTTAAAAAATCTTATAAATGAGAAGGTAATGTCGCCGATACGTTGAATAAAATATTATCAGTGTTGAACTTAAAGAATTCAATGTTCGTAGAGATAGTTGAATCTGATTGAGGAATAATGTTAGGAGGTGTTAAAAATGGATATTGCTTCAATATTATCAGTCGTTGTTGCAATTATGTTTGTGTCTATAGCAGTATTTCAAGTGCTACTTTCACTTGGTTTTCCATTAGGCGAGTTTGCAATGGGGGGCTTTCATAAGGTTTTACCAAAAAAACTTCGTATTGTAAGTGTGTTCAATGCAATCATACTCTTGTTTATGGGCTTCATTTTTCTACAACATACGAATGTCTTCCATGCTTTTAATTTTTCATCCACAAACATATTCGTGTGGGCTATTACAATTTTCCTTGGCTTTAATACGATAGCAAATATAGTTTCCCGAAGTAGAAAAGAAAGGGTCGTTATGACACCCTTATCGAGTATTGCATTTCTATTATGTTTGTATATTTCTTTATCATAGAAGAAATAAAAACACTACCAAATCCGTAAAAACAGGCAATCCCTAATATACGGGAATGCCTCAGCTTGTTGACAAACGCTCGCATACTGCGTTGCTCGT
The DNA here is from genome assembly GCF_037144575.1 of Sporosarcina sp. USHLN248. Classification (NCBI taxonomy): domain Bacteria; kingdom Bacillati; phylum Bacillota; class Bacilli; order Caryophanales; family Caryophanaceae; genus Sporosarcina; species Sporosarcina sp. USHLN248. The sequence continues at coordinate 53,227 of NZ_JBBCZC010000019.1, read as the reverse complement.
CTCGCTCGTCCCCTCATGAACCTAAGTTCTATTCGGGTCTTCGCTCGACTTCGCGCCTTGTCTGACAAGCGTTTTCAAGCCAAGCTGGGCAAACACCTATCTCATGACTACAAACCTTAAAAGAACTGTAGACAAAGTAAAAAGATACTTTGTCTACAGTCTGAGGCAATCCCTAATATACGGGAATGCCTATTCAAGTTCGATTAGTTGCTTTCGTATTCTGCGAGTACATTCGCAATTGCATCTTCAATCGGCGTAACAGGGCCGGTTACATAATTATTGATCATTACCGAGAAAATCAGTTCAGTGCCGTCTTTCGCCGTAACATAGCCGGAAAGGGTGGAGACGCCAGTAATGGATCCTGTTTTCGCTTTGACGTTTCCACTTGTCAATCCTTCGCCCATTCGGTTGCGCAGCGTACCGCCAACCATCCGATCAGCTTCGCCGGCAACAGGAAGAGAAGCTTCAAACACGGGGAACCAATTTTTTCTTTGCACATTATAGAGCAAATTCGAAAGCTCATCAGCGGAAACGAGGTTCTTATGCGACATTCCCGAACCGTCGCGAAGGACTATAGTATCTGTGTTGACACCGAACTCCTTTAGTTGTTCCTTCATGACCGCAAGGCCTGCATCCCAGCTACCTTCACCCTTCTGCACTTTGCCAATTTCTTTTACTAAAGTTTCAGCGTGTCCGTTGTTGCTTAGTTTCATGAATGGAATGAAAAGCTCTTTCAAGGGCACAGACTTTTTTGAAGTGAGAACAATCGCCATTTCAGGTGCAGTGCCTATTTTCATTCCACCGCTTCCTTCAATTGTAATGCCTTCCGCTTCCAATGATTTTTTAAATACATCGAGCGTCAGCATTGTCGGCTCCCAGACAGCAGCCCATGACTTGGAACTGTCGGCTCCAAGTGGCATATTCCCTTCAATGAAAATTCGGTTCGTGCCATGCTCGCGCTCAATGGAAATGTTTTTCTTTTCATCTTTTGCAACAGTCTTTGCGTTGTTGATAATCTCGACAGAATCGGTTTCAGGCGTGACGGTCACTTTCGGTGCAACGCCGGTTTTATTGCCAGCGCTCACTTCAACAATGACCGTTCCTGCGTCATAATCCTCATTTGGAGAAAGTGTCAATGCAGACACTTGCGCGCCGACGTAATTATGCTCATCTGACCAGTTCAAGTCTTGTGAATAGCGGACATCATCGTAATAGCTATCATCTGCAATCAAATTGCCGCTAATTTTTGAAATGCCTTTTTCCTTTAGTTGTTTGGCGAACTGATCCAAGTCCTCTTTCATTAAAGTAGGATCGCCTTTTCCTTTTAAGTATAGATTTCCACCAAGCACTGACCCCTTTACTAAGCCGTCCGTCAGCACTTCGGTGGAGAATTGATAGTCGGGTCCTAACACGTCCATCGCTACTGTTCCGGTCAACAGCTTCATATTGGAAGCGGGTCGCAAACGGATGTCGCCCATGTGCGAATAAAGAACCTCGCCATTCGTCGCGTCTCTTACCGTAACACCGGTAATGCCACCGGACAGCTTCGGATCTTCAAGTATTGTATCGATCTTATTTCTTAGGGATGTCGAATCAATCGCTGCAATGTTCGTCAATGCATCAGATGCTGCAACTGTTTGATGTTGTCCATCATAAACGATTGGAGAAAATGCGACAGTTGCCATAGCAAGCGTCAAAAACGTTCGTTTCATCGTCTGTTTCAAATTCAATTCACGACACATCCTTTCGATTTTCCTTCATCTTACTATAGTTTAGCGCTGGTCGCTGTATAACTTCCTGAAAATTATAAATTGATGAATAAGTACTATTTGATGGGGTTGGGGAGCTTGGAATGGGTATAGAAGAAAGATGTAGATTATCATGAAGCATTTACCGCTTATTTGTAGCAAGATTGTGCGGATAGGGAAGCGAATCGATTGTAAGCAGATATTATCGTACAGTTGCGCAAGACTATTGAGCGGTTGAGTCTGCACATCGGGCGGTAAACAGGTTGAAACGATCGGATGAGTAAGCTTATCGATCGTTTGTGAGGAAATATCGAGCGGTTGGGACTGTACGTCGTGCGGTTGCGAAGTTTCATCGAGCGGTTAGGTATGCGAATCGAGTGGTTGCATATGAGAACCGATCACTCACCATCCAAAATTGAGCATACCCCTATTCAGATGCCATTGTCCTAATGAAAAGCGCTATCCCGGTGACTTCAATTGTCAACAAGCCGCATAGGCATGTAAAAAAACCGCCCACGAAGGAATCGTGAGGCGGTTTGTACTTTATTCACCTAAATCAACATTATGATACACTTGCTGAACGTCTTCTAAGTCGTCAAGCGCATCGATCATTTTTTCGAATTGCGCTTGGGCGTCTGCGTCTAATGTAACATCGTTTTGTGCTAACATTGTCAGCTCTGCTACTGAGAATTCAGTAATGCCGGCATCTTTCAGAGCTTCTTGCACAGCATGGAATTGGTCCGGTTCAGCGTAGACGATGACAGTATCCTCTTCTTCTAAAATGTCGCGCACCTCTACGTCTGCTTCCATTAGAATCTCCAAAACTTCATCGGCAGATTTGCCTTCTAAACCGAATACGGCCGTCGCGTCGAACATGTAAGCGACTGAGCCGCTAACGCCCATGTTTCCACCGTTTTTCCCAAATGCAGCACGCACTTCGGATGCTGTCCGGTTGACATTGTTTGTAAGCGCATCGACGATGACCATCGAGCCGTTCGGGCCAAAGCCTTCGTAACGTAACTCGTCGTAGTTCTCTTCGACACCGCCTTTCGCTTTTTCGATTGCGCGATCGATAATCGCTTTTGGCACATTATATGTTTTTGCGCGTTCCACGACCATTTTCAACGCTTGGTTCAATTCCGGATCGGGTTCGCCCTGTTTTGCTGCTACGTAAAGTTCACGGCCAAATTTTGCGTAAATACGGCTCGTATTTGCATCCTTTGAAGCCTTTTTCTCTTTAATATTATTCCATTTACGGCCCATCGTAACCACTCTCTTTCGATATGAGCTTAAGTTCAATCGAGTTATTATACACCCGTAGGCTAAATATTGACAAGTGAAAAATCTCAATAGTTCGCAAGAGTTTTACAGTCGAAAGGAATGGTTTTTACCAAAAGATGGCTGATGATGATTATTAGACAGATAACGATAGACTCGCTAACATTGAGAAAGAGAAGGAGGGTAGGCATGTTCAAAAATGTAAATTCAATAAATGATTTAAAGAGAATAACCTATTTGTTCATCTTACCCGGCTTATTGGTGGCAGCTATATCCACTTTACTATTACAAGTTGCGACTCGTAATTACTCGCTACAGTTTTATTGTACTATTATATTTATGCTTTTTTATATTACCCTATGGATCCTTGCATATAAAAGGCATCCATTCGTCTTGTTCGAAAAATTTCTTATCGTCATAATTGGATGCTATTATGTTGTTACGATTTTATTTGAAGTTCTTCTAAACTATCAAACAGGAGAAAACGATGCGTTAAGTATTTTTACAATTTGGTATCCATTATTTATGATGTATATTTTTATGGTGCTTCCCAGAAAGTCTGCATTGTTTGCTTCCATCGTAGTCGTTGCTCTCCCATTCATTCCAAGTGTGCTATTGTATGGTGGCTTACATGATGGATTCCGAGATTCATTGCTTCAGTTTTATGTTGCATCTATTATTTATATCGTCATTTTGTTTGTCGCTCAGTCAATAATCAATTCATATATAGAAATCAAAGCGGTTGAGAAGCAATTTTATGTCGATCAGCTGACTCAAGTCGGAAATCGCCATCAAATTGATATTTGGCTAAAAGATTTATTACATGAAACGGTTAAATTAGGAGAAGTGTCAGTCGTCTTTTTTGATATTGATTTTTTCAAACGTGTGAACGATCAATTTGGCCATCAAGCAGGCGATGAAGTGCTAAAGGCGGTTGCCCAGATCGTCCGACAGCAGTTGTCTGCTGAACAGCATATCGGCAGATGGGGAGGAGAGGAGTTCATTGTCCTTCTCAAGGAACCTGAATGCATTGCGTATGAAATTGCCGAAAAATTACGATTGGCAATTGCTGCGCATGACTTTCCATATGTTGGACAAGTAACAGCAAGCTTTGGTGTGACAAGCAATATGGAAGGCGATACCGCGGGAACGATTTTGTTGCGTGTAGATAAACGATTGTATTTGTCGAAGGAAAAAGGCAGGAACCGAGTAACGGGCAAGATTGTAACTTGATTGGCATTTATAGTATTGCTCTATGAACATATTTGGATGCATGATGGTTTAATGGATATACGAGTCAGGTTTTCTCTTTTTATAAGAGGGAAAGTACTTTATACTGATTGTGGCACTACATTTTCGAATGGAAAGGAAACGTGGGCATGAATCTTGTATACCAAGGGAAGACAAAAGATGTATATAAGCTAACAGATGGCAATGTTTTATTGAAGTTTAAGGATGATGTAACCGGGGAAGATGGTGTATTTGATCCCGGCGCCAACACAGTAGGATTGACGATTGAAGGGGCGGGGAAATCAGGACTCCGCATGACGAAATTCTTTTTTGAGGAACTGGAAGCAAAAGGTGTTCCGACACATTATATCGATGCGGATTTGGACGAAGTATCGATGACGGTGAAGCCTGCAACCGTGTTCGGGAAAGGGCTGGAAGTTATTTGCCGCTTTCGGGCAGTCGGTAGTTTCTTGCGCAGATACGGCGCCTATTGTGAAGAAGGGCAACCGCTTGATGCTTTCGTCGAAGTGACAATTAAAGATGATGATCGCAATGATCCGCCAATCTCACAAAATGCTTTAGAAGAGTTACGTATTTTAACGAAGGATGAATATGAAATTTTAGAAGCCTTAACGAAAAAAATCTCCCGAATTGTAAAGGAAGATCTATCTGCAAAAGGGCTTGATTTATACGATATTAAGTTGGAGTTTGGTCGCGATGCATTAGGAAATGTCATGCTGATCGACGAGATTTCCGGAGGCAATATGCGTGTATATAAAGATGGTCAGTACATAGCGCCGCTTGATCTTGAAAAGTTGTTATTCGATTAAATAGAACCGCTGTTCATTCCAAAGAAGAGGAATGCGCAGCGGTTTTCTCGATTTTCGCTGAAATGGAAAATGAAAACCACAGTGTTAGTAGTCCAAGTGAAATGATAGCAATGATCAAGTAAAACAGCGTTGCGTTCCCGTTCATCCCAAGTTCATCGATGACTGTGCCGTTCAGTAAACCTAATTGAAAAGCAATGAGGACAGGTAGGATGGATGTACAATAGAGAAGAAAGCGGTTGGCAAAAACGAATCGATTTTTCATGATGAACAGAATGGTAAGAAGTTGACCTGCAATGATCAGAACTGCAATAGCAATGAACATACTATGAATATTCATGAAGTTCCCTCCTTTTACTATAAGGACGCCCCGGGTAGGAATAAGTTTCCACTCATAATTTGCTTAACTTTAGGCAAACCTTGGCAAGAGAAATGATTGAGGAGGAATATATGTGAATAAAAAGTGGTTAATTGCCGTCATTGCAGTTTTTTGCATAGTCGCAGCCGGATGTGGGAAAACGAATCAAAAATTACCGGTCAGTGGTGAAAAGGTGGAGACGATCGTCTCACAATTACTGGATTCGACAGGCAAGCAGATTGGTGAAGTGACTTTGACGGAAGATAGGGAAGGCGTTACGATCAATGTACAGGCTGAAGGATTGCCTCCCGGCGAGCATGGCATCCATATCCACGAAACTGGTGTATGTGAAGCGCCGAGCTTCGAATCTGCAGGCAGCCATTTTAATCCGACTGGAAGAGAGCATGGATTTGATAATCCAAAAGGTTTCCATTTAGGTGATTTGCCGAATATCGAAGTAGATTCAGAAGGAGTCGTTTCAATGAAATTGACGACTGAAGAGATTACATTGAAACGCGGTGTTGAAAACTCTATTTTGGATGAAGACGGCAGTGCAATTGTTATCCACGAAAAGCCGGACGATTATAAAACAGACCCAGCAGGAAATTCAGGTAATCGAATTGCTTGCGCAGCAATTACGGCGAAACAATAAAAGAATCCGGCTCGTGCAATAGGTGCGCGGGCCGGAATTTTCATTTAAGGCTTTAAAATTACTTTAATGCAATCATCCTCGTGCTCGTAAAAATGTTTGTACGCGGCAGGAGCCTCCTCCATCGGAACGACATGAGTAATAATTTCTGTCGGATTGAATTCGCCTTTTGAAATTTGATCAAAAAGCATTGGCATAAAATGGATGACAGGAGCTTGACCCATTTTTAACGTAATGTTCCGTTCAAACAGATGTCCAAGAGGAAACATATTGTAGAGCGAGCCGTAGACACCGGTCAACTGGATTGTGCCAAATTTGCGGACAGCTTGATGGGCGATTTCAATTGCGCTTAATGTTCCGCCTTGCAGTTTCATTTTTTGCCCGACTTTCTCCGCAATGTTTTTCTTTCCATCCATGCCTACACAATCGATGACGATGTCTACTCCGCCGCTCGTCAATTCTTTAATATGCGCTCCCATATTGTCATACTCATCGAAGTTGAAAGCTTCTACTTTGTTCATTTCCACAGCATGCCTCAGTCGATATGGAACGTGATCGATGGCGATTACACGTTTTGCGCCTTTCATCCAAGAAAATTTTTGGGCCATTAAACCAACTGGTCCACAACCTAAAACAGCTACGGTATCCCCTTGTTTTACACCGGCATTTTCTACACTCCAATAGGCAGTCGGCAAAACATCAGACAAGAACAGAAGGGCTTCATCCGGCAATTCACAAGACTCAGGAATGACAAAAGGTGTGAAATTCCCGTAAGGAACGCGTAAATATTCAGCTTGTCCACCTGAGTAATCCCCGTAGCGCTCCGTGAATCCGAAATAACCACCCGTATCCACATGTGGATTTCGGTTCGAATGATCGCATTGGCTTTCCATTTGATGCTCACAATAAAAACATTGTCCACAAGAAATATTGAACGGAATGACGACACGGTCGCCTTTTTTCACTTTCGTCACATTCGGTCCGATCTCTTCAACGATTCCCATCGGTTCATGGCCGATGACGTAATCTTTATAGGTCGGCAAAGCTCCTAAATAAATATGCAAATCAGATCCGCAAATGGCGGTGGATGTAATTTTGACGATAATATCATCCGGTTTTTCGATTTTCGGAGCATCCACCTTTTTCACTTGGATGTCTTTCACACCTTGGAATGTTACAGCTTTCATTGAATCCCTCCTCATAACTATATCCCTTATAATTCCCCGCAATAGTAGATATAGTCGTGAGAAATGGAAAGAATCATTTTAAAAAAAAGTTTTCCGTGTAGTAGGGCTGAGACTTTTCATTGAAAGCAACTCCGATGCCTAAATGGCTATAGTCTTTTATTAAGATATTATCTCGATGGCCTTTTGAGTTCATAAGACCTTCGTGGGCAAAAATACTGCTCGATTGGCCGTATGCTAAGTTTTCCCCAGCTTTGCGGAAGGAAATATGATCCTCTTTCATCCGGTCAAATGGGGATTGTCCTTTCAAATTATCATGGGCGAAATAATCATTGATCGCCATATCCATACTATGCTTGCGTGCTGTTACGGAAATTGTGTCGTCCCATTGCAAAATAGAACGTCCATGCCTAACGCGTGCAGCATTCGTTAAATCGAACAGCTGCTGTTCGAAGCCGTTACGCAAAGAGACGTCTCCTTCCGCGTACATGCCGACTTTTTTATGCTCCAAAGTTGTCGTCACTAACTGGATTGCTGTGACGGTATCTTGCTCGTGAAGATCATAAAACACATAAGCGTATAGATCGCCTAATTTAAATAAGTCCATTCCTTCATTTTCCTGGAATACAAAGACGTTTAACCCTTTTCGGATTTCTTTTAACGGTTCTCCCAATGCTTCCCGTACTTCGGGTTTCGGTGTGCCGTATTGAACGCCGCTTTTTGAAGAAATGAGATCGTCATTCGTATAAATCGCATTCACCTTCCACTTTTCATCAAATGAGATCATAACGAAATTTTGATAGTTTTCATGATAGGTGAACCATTCTGTACCGTATTCATTCATAGAATGACTTTGCGGTTCACCTAATTCGGATTTTACTTGCTCTTCCGTAGAGCCGATTTCAATATTGTGAATGGAAAAAGCTGAGTGATCAGGTGCTGATAAGGAAGGCTTATCCACTTTTTTAGGAATGAATTGTTCCACTTCAGCTGTTTTAGAAGTCAAGAAAGAAAATAGTTTATCCATCGTTGTACGAATCGAGCTCATTGTTTCTGACATCGTTTCTTTAGTAAATGTTTGATCCACTTTATCTTCAACTGAATCTAAGAATGAAAGATCGATGTATTTTGAAACGGGTTCCTCCCATAATGGTTTTGCGATATAGAGTCCTGCTATGAATAAAAGAAATATAAATAGTCTTTTCACGGGATCGCCTCCTCTCTTTCATTGTACCCGCAAAGGCTGCGATGAATACAGCATATGCTTCAGACATCCTATATACGCACGGTTGTCCGTAAGAGTTTCAGGCAGGAGGAAAAGACGGTATACTGATAGGACAATGATGGAACGGAGAATGACTATGACATTATCGAAGAAAATGAAAAATGCGCTTGTAATAGAAGAAAACGAGCCGCTGTTCATCTGCCCGAACTGCGGATTGGATATGAAGCTTATCGACCGGGCAAGCCTCGTTTGCGGGAATGGTCATTCATTTGATTTGTCGAAGAACGGCTATGTCAACCTGTCGCCGCAAGCACATGCGACAAAGTACGATCAATCTTTGTTCGAGGCGAGGACTGAAGTGATGCGGAGCGGATTTTTTGAGCCGGTTATTGAGCAGATCGTTTCCCGGTTGGATGCTCAGTTCGAAAATCGGGAACGGCCACTTCTTTTGGATGCTGGTTGTGGGGAGGGCACGCATTTATCGATCATTCATTCCCGGTTGAAGGGCAATGCAATAGGAGCGGGAATCGACATTTCGAAAGAAGGGATAATCGCCGCAGCAAAAAATTATCCAGGTTATGTATGGAGTGTGGCAGACCTTGCGAATTGTCCATTTCAAGATGGCAAATTCGATGCCGTATTAAATATATTATCTCCTGCGAATTACGCAGAATTTGGACGTATTCTATGTTCGGACGGCTATATGATGAAAGTTGTACCGGAGAGCAAATATTTGGTGGAATTACGTGAAATCTTTCATGACGGTGAGAAAAAGGAGGATACGAATTTTTTAGAACGTTTCAGCCAATATTTCGATGAAGTTGAAACAGAGCAGATCACTTACCGTTTTTCATTGTCAGAATCATTATTAGCTTCGCTTATTCGCATGACGCCGCTAACATGGAATGCTGATGAAGCGAAAATTGGACAGGCAATGCAAGCCGGTTTGCATGAAATGACAGTCGACTTAAGAATTCTTTCTGGCTATAAGAGGCGTCATTGACGAGAGGAGCTGTGTTGGATGTTTGGTGGAATTAGCGCAATTCCAAGTTGGTTTTATATATTGGCGATTGTAGTTGTAATTTTAATTGTCGTTTTTATTGAATTTAAAACGAGATAGGGGAGATTTCATTGGCTGAAAAGAAGGGCAAGCGGCAAAAGCCGAAATTGTCGGCAGAGCATGAACGGATGAACATTGAAGATATTTGGGGAAAGGATCGCTTCGTTGAAAAGGTCCGTTTTGAAGGGGGAACGGTGTATGGGGGAGAAGAGGAACGGTTCGTTTTCGATGATTGCTTATTCAAAGATGTGTCTTTCTCAAGTGCTGAGATGAAAGGTGCAGAATTTGTAGATGTCGTTTTTGAACGATGCGATTTTTCGAATGCGGTATTTGAAAACGCAGTGTTCCGCCGATGCGAAATCATTCATTCCAAACTGACAGGCGCAGATTTTTCAAGTGGAAAATTGGCCCATGTTCTTTTTACGGAATGCGAAGGACGTTATATGAACTTCAATTTCTCGGAGTTGAAGGAAGTGGATTATACAGATTGCAATTTGACGGATTCCGACTTTTACGAGTGTAATTTTGCACAAGTTCGTTTTGAAGGCTGCAAATTAGAGAACAGCAATTTCTCAGAAACGGATTTGGAAGGGGTCGACTTATCCGGAAATACATACGATCGCATCGAAGTGAGCTTGCCGAAAATCGCGGGCTGCATCGTCTCCAAAGAGCAGGCGATCGGGTTTGCACAAGTATTGGGTTTAATGGTGAAAGAAGATTGATGGTATACTAAAATCACTTTGAAACAGAAAGCGTGGCAAAAAATCGATGTTAACATTCGAACAAAAACAAAAAATTATAGAAGAGACATTCCCGGAACTTTCGAAGAAGGAAGTGTCCATGAAACGGCTCAACTACCATTATGAAGAGAGTTTGTACGAAAAAACGGTCGTCGTTCAGCATTTGCATCCGAACGGCAATGGCTTCGTATATGTGGAAGGCATTGAAGGATACGAACCTGATGGACGCGGCCTCGTCAATATCCGGGAAGCGACCGAAGAAGAATTGATTCAAACGATAAATGACGCAATCCATGCATTATCGACTGAAGAAGAGGAAGAGGAACCGCTTGAAGAAATCTGGCAGAACGCCGAAGGACAAAAGCTAACACTGCTTGAGGAAGACGGGTTCTTCAATGTTTACCACGGCTACAACCTCGAAGATGGCTTCGGAGACTACGAAGAAGCGGTTGACTATTTACACGGAGAAAAGTTTGAACGCATCGTAGGCGGAGGTGATAAAGAATGAAAGGCAGAACACTCGTCATCGGCCTCGTCCTGTTCGTTCTGATTATCGTAGCAGTCATCTACTTCGCCATGATGGCGCAATTTGAAAAAGATGAAAGCGGAACAACAGTGGAGACAGTGATTGTTGATTGAAAGTGGGGTTTCGGCGCGCATTCAGACGTTGAGTCTGGATGCGTTTTTGGATGTGGTGTGATATTGGGCAGTGGGGGGCTATAAGGCAGGATCGTGCGGAATGCTGCCTGGGATTGGGCGGTTGAGCAAGATACCTGATCGTATTGAATGATTGTACTGAAGTATCGGGCAGGCACCTCATCAGAGCGGTTGTTATGCAACATCGAGATCGATGAAGATTTTGCCCAGTTGCAACGCTATTTATCGCAATATCAATTTCAAGAAGGATTCCAGTACATATAAAAAAACCACTTTCCGAAGAAAGTGGTTTTGGAATGTAAAAGTTAAATTAGTTTTTAACAACGTTAGTTGCTTGAAGTCCACGTTGACCTTGTTCGATTTCGAAAGTCACGTCTTGGCCTTCTTCAAGAGTTTTGAAGCCGTCGCCTTGGATAGCGGAGAAGTGTACGAATACATCGTCGCCATCTTCACGTTCGATGAAGCCATAACCTTTTTCTGCGTTAAACCATTTTACTTTACCTTGTTCCATGTTTGTTTCCTCCTCGTGCACTAAAGGCACATTGTGTTACTATCCTTGCTCAAGTCTTGAAGCGGTCAAGCGATGAATCGTGACCATCACGCCGAACAAAAATAATTCTCCTTTATCATAGCAGAGCTCTTTTCTCAATGCAAGCAAAAAGATTTAAAAAAATATGTCTAAGAGCTGATAGATGATCGCAGCTAATGTAGCTGAGATCGGCAATGTAATAATCCATGTCATAACGATTTTTTTTGCGACATCCCATTTTACGCCTTTAACGCGTTGTGCCGTACCAACGCCCATAATGGATGATGAAATGACGTGAGTCGTGCTGACTGGCAGATGGATCAATGTAGCACCGAAAATGATCATTGCTGAGTTCAAATCCGCAGCTGCGCCATTGACAGGCCTGATTTTCATAATCTTTCCGCCGACTGTTTTAATGATCTTATAACCACCGATGGAAGTTCCGAGCCCCATTGCCGTAGCGGCAGCTATGCGGACCCATAGTTGGATGTCATCACCGGTTTGCAAGTTTGCTGCAATCAATGCCATCGTAATAATCCCCATCGCTTTTTGCGCATCATTCGTACCGTGGGTGAATGATTGCAGCGCGGCAGTTCCGATTTGCAAATAGCGGATTCTTTTATTTGCTTTAAACAAATTCCGGTTTTTTAACAAAACCTTGAACAGGGACATCATGAGAAAACCGCCCGCTATTGCGATGAACGGGGATAGTATAAGGGCTTCCATAATTTTCAGGAAACCGCCGTAGTTTAAAATTCCAAATCCGGCTGCAGAAATGGCAGCGCCTGCGATTGAACCGATCAAGGCGTGGGAGGAACTCGAAGGAATTCCGTAATACCAAGTGATTAAATTCCAGGCAATTGCCGAAATGAGTGCAGCTAAAATAACTAACGATCCATTATCCAATACGAACGGATCAACGATATCTTTTGAAATTGTCTTTGCAACACCAGTAAATGTTAAGGCGCCTATGAAATTCATGACGGCAGCCATGTAAATCGCTGTACGTGGTTTTAACGCCCGCGTCGATACGGATGTCGCAATAGCGTTCGCCGTGTCGTGGAAACCATTGATGAAATCAAAAGCCAATGCAAAAACGACAATTGCTATCGTTAAATACAATACCATATCCATAAAAAAGAGCTCCTTACGCGTTCCGCATAATTATCGTTTCAATTGCATTTGCCACGTCTTGACAATGGTCAGCAATGTCTTCTAATAGTTCATAAACGTCTTTGAACTGGATAATCCGAATCGGATCCTTTTCACGGATAAATAGTTGTTTAATGGACGTACGAAGGACTTCATCGCAAATACGTTCATATTCTTTTATCAAAACAGCGTGATCGCGCATCGCAACCAACTTCTTCCGCGAAAGCAATTCCATCGCCTTCACGATTTCATCCGAACTTTTCACGATGTTATCCATGAATTTTTGTACGTATTCATCGATATCAGTAAGCGAAAACATTTCAAGATTTGCGGAAAAATGTTCGATGCCATCAAGGATATCGTCCATTTTAATTGCTAACTGTAAAATATCTTCTCGCTCAATAGGCGTCATAAATGAAGTGTTCAGCTTCGAAATGAGGTCATGGATCATGTCATCTCCAGTCGTCTCATACTCCTTCAGCCGAATGCTTACTTCCTTCAAGTCTGCAACTGAAGTCACTTTAAAATCATTTGCATAATGCATAGCTTCTCTTACATGCTCAGCAATCGACAGCAGTGCAGCGAAAAAAGGATCAGTTTTACGTTGACTAAACATCTTTCTGCCTCCATCCGTTTCCGGAATCAAATTTCAATGTACCTATCATAGCAAAAATCGACAAAGATAAATACAAATTTAAACACATGATTGTAAAGATAATGTGACAAGAATCGTAAAAAAATTTCATAGAAAATTGAAACTTAACCAGAAGCCATTCGTATATAAATTTAGAAGGTAACTTACTTCCTGCGAAGCGCGCTCGTATGGAATTGGAGGTGAAGATATGGAGCTGTTCGGCATGCCGGTTGTGAACGTCTATTTGACAGTTTTGATCATTGCGGGGTTGGCAACGGTATTGTATTTGTTTTTCAGCGACATTACAGAAGGAATTGGCGAAGCTAGCCCGCTGTTGGATCCAGCAGTTATTTTGGCTTTTATTACTTTTACATCTGCGATTGGATATATTTTGGAAATTGCAACGAAATGGAACCATGCACTCATCTTGGTTATAGCAGCAGGGGTTGCAGCCGCATTGGATTTCCTTTTGTACTTCTTCGTACTCCTACCTTTAAAGTCCGCAGAAGTCTCATTGGCCTATACGGATGATTCTTTGACAGGGCAAGTAGGAAAGGTGATTGTTCCGATACCAGCCGATGGTTATGGGGAAATTGTCATTGACACTGTCAATGGAATCATTTCAAAGCGAGCGGCGGGTTATGAGAATCAAGAGATTGATTACGGGAAAGAAGTATTGATCATTGAGGTAAAGGAAGGGACGTTTATTGTAAAAGAATACGAGCCTTTCCGTTTTAAGTAATTATTCAAAAAGGGGGAAATAAAGATGCCAGGAATTTTTATTGTCATCGGGATTGTCGTATTTATTCTGTTAGCAATCGTACTTGTTTATATTTCCAAGTACAAAACAGTTGGCCCGGATGAGGCATTAATCGTTACGGGTAGTTATTTAGGAAGCAAAAATGTACATACGGATGATTCGGGCAATCGGGTGAAAATCATCCGAGGCGGCGGTACATTCGTATTTCCGATTTTCCAACAATCAGAGCCGCTAAGCTTACTTTCAAGCAAATTGGAAGTAACGACGCCCGAAGTGTATACGGAGCAAGGTGTACCAGTTATGGCGGATGGAACTGCCATCATTAAAATCGGTGGATCCATTTCTGAAATTGCAACAGCAGCAGAACAATTTTTAGGCAAATCGAAAGAGGATCGTGAAAACGAAGCAAAAGAAGTTTTGGAAGGTCATTTACGTTCTATTTTAGGATCGATGACAGTAGAAGAAATTTACAAAAATCGTGATAAGTTCTCGCAAGAAGTTCAACGTGTTGCGACACAGGACCTTGCAAAAATGGGATTAGTCATCGTTTCATTTACAATTAAAGATGTTCGGGATAAAAATGGATACCTTGATTCATTAGGTAAGCCTCGAATTGCGCAAGTGAAGCGTGACGCAGACATTGCGACAGCAGAAGCGGAGAAAGAAACACGCATTAAACGGGCGGAAGCAGATAAGGATGCACAGCGTGCCGAATTGGAACGCGCGACAGAAATCGCAGAAGCGGAAAAGGAAAACCAATTGAAGGTTGCCGAATATCGCCGCGAGCAAGATGTCGCAAAAGCGCGCGCAGACCAAGCGTACGAATTGGAATCCGCACGTGCGAAACAAGAAGTAACTGAACAAGAGATGCAAGTTCGAATCATCGAGCGTCAAAAACAAATTGAATTGGAAGAAAAAGAGATACTACGCCGTGAAAAACAATACGATTCAGAAGTGAAGAAAAAGGCGGATGCGGACCGTTATGCAATCGAACAAAATGCAGCTGCTGATAAATCTCGTCAATTGGCGGAAGCAGATGCTGAGAAATACCGTATCGAAGCGCGTGCAGCTGCCGAAGCTGAAAAGATTAGGCTCGATGGTCTAGCGAAAGCCGATTCACAAAGGGCACAAGGTGAATCCGAAGCAGATGTTATCCGCATGAAAGGTCTTGCAGAAGCGGAAGCAAAACGAAAAATTGCGGAAGCCTTCGAACAATACGGCCAAGCTGCTGTGCTCGATATGATCGTCAGGATGATCCCTGAATACGCGAAACAAGTTGCAAGCCCACTTTCCAACATCGACAAAATTACAGTCGTTGACACAGGCGGTGGCGAAGGCGGCGGTGCCAATAAAGTCACTTCCTATGCCACAAACCTGATGTCAACATTGCAAGAATCATTGAAAGCCTCATCAGGTATCGATGTAAAAGAAATGATGGAAAGCTATGTAGGCAAAAACAATTTACGCCCAAGTATCGACAACTTAACAGAAGAAATCCGCGCCTCCAAATCAGAGACGGCTGCTGAAGAAGAATAATAAGCAATCGACACCCAAACCGCTTGGCGGTTTGGGTGTTCAGCTTGTTGACAAACGCTCGCATACTGCGTTGCTCGTCTCGCTCGTCCCCTCATGAACCTAAGTTCTATTCGGGTCTTCGCTCGACTTCGCGCCTTGTCTGACAAGCGTTTTCAAGCCAAGCTGGGCAAACACCTATCTCATGACTACAAACCTTATTTATAGCACTGCAATAAGTTACGCCAGTAAAATGGTCAGTCGCGCTAGTATTCTACGATGCCCCGCCAGAAGGTAAGCTCTTGCGCCAGAAAATCTCCTCATAGCGCCAGTACCCCTTTATTTCGAGCCAGAAACATCGCCCTTCACGCTAGTATCCATCCCCCCAAACACAACATCTTAAGAATATCTTCATTTTTATCCTCACTGTGCCTTAAGATTTTCCGGCTACAATGAATCCATAGATTACGTTATGGAGGGGTTTTGATGATACGGGTTCGTGAGTTGTCCCATTCATTTAAGATTGGAAAGAAAGACAAGGAGAGAAGGGTGCCTGTTTTGAAGGGGCTTTCTTTTGATATACGTGAAGGAGAGGTTGTTTCGATTGTTGGGCGGAGTGGTTCGGGAAAGTCGACTTTGCTGCATATTATGGCGGGGTTTCTGAAGCCGGATGAAGGTGTGATTGAGGTGGATGGAACAAAGACGTCGCTGTTTGATGAGGCGCAGAGTGCGCAGTTTCGCTTAAAACATTTCGGATTTATTTTTCAGAACTTCCAACTGATGCCGGGTTTGACGGCGTTTGAGAATGTGGAGTTGCCGCTGAAGTTGGGTGGGGTGGCAAAAAGGGAGAGGCGCCGAAAAGTGCAGGAGCTTATGGAGCAAGTTGGTTTGCAGGAGGTTCAGGATCATTATCCGAATGAGTTGTCGGGCGGCCAGCAGCAGCGAGTGAGTATTGCGCGTGCGCTTGTGACGGATCCGCCGATCATTTTTGCGGATGAGCCGACAGGTAGTTTGGATTCGGAGACGGAGCAAGACATTTTACTACTCATTCAATCGCTTAATAAGACGCGTGGCATTACGTTTGTCATTATTACGCATGATGATACGGTTGCGGAAACTGCCGATCGAATTTATCGGATGCATGATGGAGAATTGGTTGAAGGAGGTATTATTCATGCAATTTAAAGATCAGGTCGATTTTGTTAGGCAGCATATTAAAAAAAATAAGCTGCGCGTGTTTATGACGATTTTGGCTGCAACGATGGGTACTGCTTTCCTCATTGTTTTAGCGTCTGTCGGCTTTGGCATTCAAGATACGATTCGCCAGGAAATGTTGAGCAATCGTTTAATTACGGAAATTGATGTGTTTTCAGGTGAATTAGATGAAGCAGATGTAGCGAATTTAAAAAAGCGTGATCATGTGAAGGCGGTTGTTAACCGACAGTCCGTCGGCATTCGCCAAGAAACCAATTTGAATGGTTTTGTAGGTGAACCGAATTTGATCGTTTCCGATTTCGGTGAGGAGGCAAAAGTGGGCTTTGCGCTGAAGGAAGGGCGGCTTCCGGAGAATGAGCATGAAGTCGTTGTCGGCAGCCACTTTGCTGCAGCCTTGTTTGATCCGAAAAAGATGAATACCGAAGGGGAGCCGATTGCGTATAGTGGAAATTTGATAGGGGAACAGTTCATATACAAAATGGGGCTCTATGAAGAGGACGAGCTGTTTGTGGATGAAATACCGCTGACGATCGTTGGCATAGCAAAGGAGCCTTCTAAGGACTGGCTGCAAGACGTGAAAATTTATGCGGATGCATCTGTCAAGCCGAAGCTGGCAGAGATTTTCAATTCAAATGTAAGTGACGTGGAAGATGTGGAAACATCGGACTTATTTTATAGTGATGTAAAAATGTATGCCGACCAATTGGAAAATGTTAAGTCAGTTAGCCAAGCGATGAAGGATGAAGGATATTCTGTCTATTCAATTGCGGATGAACTTGAGCAAATGGACGTATTTTTCCTTGCCCTAAAGGCCGGGCTTATATTTGTCGGTACGATCGCGATTTTGATCGCTTCCATCGGTATATTCAATACGATGACGATGGCGGTGACGGAGCGGACAAGGGAAATTGGTGTCATGAAGGCAATTGGCGCGAGCCCGAAATTAATACAAAGATTGTTTTTAATGGAAAGCGCATGGATTGGTGTCTTAGGTACGGTCATTGCAATTATCATCTCCTATGGGGTTAGTTATGTGGCGAACTTTTTATTGCCAATCATCGTAGCATCTGCGTTAGGAGAAGAAGATTTAGGCGGTATGGACGTAACATTCTCGATTATTCCGTGGCAGCTCATTTTAATCGCTTCAGCTATTAGCATTACAGTAGCGATGATTTCAGGCTGGCGACCTGCGCGCAAAGCGACAAAAATCGATGTCATTCAAGCATTGAGACAAGAATTATAAGAATGAAAAATGCAAGGTCTGTAAAAGAGGCCTTGCATTTTTCAATCTCTTTTCCCGCTGAGGAAATTTGTTAATATAGAATAAACGGAATAAAAAGGAGAGCATATGACATATATCAATGAAATGAGAAGTTTAATAGGAAATGCCCCTTTGCTTACTGTTGGGTGCGGCGTTATTATTACAGAGGGAGACGCCATATTGCTGCAGCATAGGACGGATGAGGATAATTGGTGCATTCCTGGTGGTGTGATGGAGTTAGGCGAGACGTTTGAAGAGACGGCAAAGAGAGAGACGTATGAGGAAACGGGGCTCGTAGTGGATGAACTGAAATTATTTGGTCTCTATTCAGGAGAATCGTGCTTTGTGACATATTCGAATGGCGATCAAGTATATAGTGTGCAAGTCATTTTTCAAACAACGTCCTTTTCTGGTGACTTGCTTCAGGACGGCGAGGAAACGAGAGAACATCGGTTTTTCAAAAGCGATGCCTTGCCAGATAACCTGAATCCGAGACAGAAACAATTCATAGTAGAATGGTCGAGAGGCAAAACAAGTCGTTGACTAAAATAACTTACCGGATCATTTCATTTTATTTCCCTTGAAAAAAGGTGCATGATAGAAGAGGGAGTTTTCAATTTATAATTTGAAAGGCGGATGAATGATGGATTATCGTATTGAGCATGACACGTTTGGTGAAATTAAAGTGCCAGCGGATAAATTATGGGGTGCGCAGACGCAACGAAGCAAGCAGAATTTTAAAATTGGCGGAGAGCGCATTCCGCTGGGCGTCATTCGTGCGTTCGCTCATTTGAAAAAATCGGCTGCGATTGCGAGCCACTCATTCGGGAACTTATCTGAAGCAAAAATGAAAGCGATTAAAACGGCCGCTGAAGAAGTGATCGAAGGTAAATGGGACGATCATTTCCCGCTTGTCGTATGGCAAACAGGAAGCGGTACACAATCAAATATGAATATGAACGAAGTGTTGGCAAACCGCGGCAATCAGCTGCTTGAAGAGTGGGGAGAAGAGGATCGACTCCATCCGAATGACGATGTGAATAAATCCCAAAGCTCTAATGATACTTTCCCGACAGCATTGCATGTTGCAGGAGTCATCGCAGTGGAGCGTGAGCTGTTGCCTTCGCTTCAAGAGTTGAAAAAGACGCTGCATGATAAATCAGAAGCATTTATGGATATTATTAAAATCGGTAGAACGCATTTGCAAGATGCGACGCCGCTTACATTAGGACAAGAAATTAGTGGTTGGCACCGGATGCTTGAAAAAACGGAAAAGATGTTGCTTGATAGCGTGCAATCCATGAAAGAATTGGCGATCGGCGGAACTGCTGTTGGTACAGGATTGAACGCGCCTAAAGGCTTCGGAGACAAAGTGGCGGAAGAAATTTCGAAATCAGTTGGCATTGAGTTTACATCAGCATCGAATAAATTCCATTCTCTTACTAGCTATGATGAAGTCGTTTATACACATGGTGCAATGAAAGCACTTGCGGCAGATTTGATGAAAATCGCCAATGACGTGCGCTGGCTTGCAAGCGGACCGCGTTCAGGCATCGGTGAAATTACAATTCCTGAGAATGAACCAGGCAGCTCGATCATGCCTGGCAAAGTAAACCCAACTCAAAGTGAAGCGTTGACAATGGTCGTTGCCCAAGTCATGGGGAATGATGCAACGATCGGTTTTGCAGCGAGCCAAGGAAACTTTGAACTGAATGTATTCAAACCAGTGATCATTTACAACTTCCTGCAATCCGCGAAATTGCTTGCGGACGGCATGCGTAGCTTTAATGACAATTGTGCAGTCGGAATTGAGCCGAATCGCGAGGAAATCGACAATAAAGTGAAAAACTCACTTATGCTAGTCACGGCGCTGAATCCACATATCGGCTACGAAAACGCAGCGAAAATTGCCAAAACAGCACACAAAGAAGGAACGACTCTAAAAGAAGCCGCACTGAAAACAGGCTTGCTAACAGAAGAACAATTCGATGAGTACGTCGTTCCGTCGAAAATGATTGGACGTTAATATGGATTGCCTGTTCTGCAATATCACAGCAGACCCTGAACAGCAAATTATTTTTGAAACGGATCTTTGCGCGTATATTCAAAAGCCGTCAGAGCAACGAGTGTTGGAAGGCAGCGGTTTAATCGTGCCCAAAAGACATGTTTCTGACGTGTTCGGATTAACAGCCGAAGAATGGCGCGATACGCAGCAATTATTGGTGCGGGCGAAAGCCTATTTAGAAGAAATGTATGAACATGAAGGCTACACAGTTGGCTGGAATACGGGAATTGTCGGTGGACAATCGATCCCTCATGCGCATCTTCATGTCATCCCTCGGTTTAGCGATGAGCCGCTATCGGGGAAAGGTATCCGTTATTGGATTAAACAAAAAAACAACAAAAGAGGTACAATGTCCACAAAGTTGTAACTACACTGCACGGCACTATCCGTTATGATGGAAGGACAAGACAATCAAAAGGAGTAGACTTGCATGAAGAAAACCCTTTTATCCATTTTAGCCATCTTTGCGCTTGTCCTTTCCGCATGCGGAAGCAAGACGGCAGACGGCGATCACGAAAAAGAATTGGCGGCAGGAGAGCAAAAGCAATTGCCGAACGGCGATTTGCAGGAAGTGACTGAATCTGCTGCTGTGTTGCCTAAGTTCCTTGACGATAAATCGGAAGACATGAGACTTGTCTATCAAGTTGCGGCAACTGCTTCGGACGTACTATCATATATGCCTTGTTATTGCGGCTGTGCAGAAAGCGCCAATCACGGCAGCAACTTGAACTGTTTTGTTGATGAAATTCGTGAAGACGGCTCAGTCGTCTGGGATGATCATGGCACTCGCTGTCTCGTATGCCTCGAAATAGCAGTGCAATCCGTTCAAATGAAACAAGATGGCAAGTCGATGACAGAAATTCGTACTTTCATCGATGAGCAATATAAAGAAGGTTATGCAGAGCCGACGGACACGCCGATGCCTGCATAATATGACGCCCTGCTTCATAAAAGCGGGGCGTTTTTTTGATGAAGGCAATTTATTTTTCTGAATTTGTATATTGGGCTTTAAATTTCTTTTGAAAGAGCGTATGATGTGGGAATGAAATTTGAAAACCTCAATTTCATTATGAACATGAAGGGGAGATTGTATGGTTTTTGAAGGGAATAACAAAGTTCGCAGAAAAATTTATCAAGCAATCGAAGGATTAACCGATGATGAGTTGAATGGTAAACCTAAAAGCGGAGGATGGTCACCAAAGCAAATTTTGGAGCATCTAACGTTGATGGAAACATATATAGCGGCAAAGATTTTAGAGGAACTGAAAAATCCGGAAAGCGAGCGGGCTTCCAAAAAAATTCTGCTAACAGGAAGCCGTACGGCGAAAGTTGAATTGCCTGAGCCGACAAAGCCTACTGAACAGTACATGAATGCGGCAGAAATCAAAGAAGGGCTGCATAATTCAAGAATCTATTTATTAGATGTCTATGAATCATGTAGTGAGGAAGCGCTTCGCAATAAATCAATGGTGCACCCGACGATTGGGCCAATTCCGTTAATCCAATGGTTTCCGCTAATCGGGATCTATGAAAAATGCCATCTTAAACAGTTGCGAAAAACAATTGATGAATTGAAAATGAATGGAATAGCGACGATCACAGCTGGAGATTTTGATTCATAATTCCCTAATCAATTAAAAAAGCTGTCTGGAAAGTCTCATCGACTTTTCAGGACAGCTTTTTTTGTTTACTTAATATACATATCACTAACTAATAAATCTTTTAAAAGATCCGAAGGAATTTCAAACGTGATTACCCCCATATAACCGGGTGCAATTTCATATTTATCGAAGGAGATGACGAGCTTATGATTATCGGTAATATAAAATGATTGGTCAGGTTGAATGGAAGTGAAAGCACTATCAAATTCGTCTTCTGTGAAATAGATGACGTTTTCATCTTCAGCCATTTGCCGTTCGATTTCCGCTTTAATATAGGCGCTAATCGTCTCGATATAGCGTTCATCTTTAAATAGGCTCGGCAAAGTAATTAAGACGTTATCGACTTTATCGATTGTATCGTACTGCATTGTCGTTGATGAAGATGCCGCCGTATTTACTTGGTATCTTGCGATCGACAAAATCCGGTCGTTATCTGTTAAAACTTCATAACCGGAATCTACCCCTAAATGTCCTCCGCCTTGTTTTTCCAATTCATCAATCTCTTTTTGAAATTGTTCAAAAAGCAATTTGTTTTCTTCAATGTATTTCTCATTCAAAGCAGATTGCAATGTTTCATTTTCCAACCCTTCAATAGCGGGAGTTTTAACATTCGCTTGGTACGTCTTCTCGTCAATCGTTAGTTCTTGCACAGTCAATACTTGAACGATGGAGCCTAATAATGGCACATTGCCCATTGCTTGTGCGAATGAAGGGCTGATATTGATGCTGCCTACGAATAGAGCGGCGGCGGCAGCCGTCCCAATCATCCAATTGCGGAAGAAAGGTCGTTTTTTCTTCACCTTTTTCGCTTCCCGAATAGAATTTTGCACGACTTTATTGAGCTCATCTGGAATATCGATGTTTTCGTACTCCTTCTTTAGCTTTTCAAATTTACTCATATTGATACTCCTCTCCCATATCCACGCGCAATTTCCTTAGCGCCGTATATAATCTTGTTTTCACTGTATTGACATTGTCGCCTGTAATGTCGGCGATTTCTTCGATTTTTAAATCCTCAAAGAAACGTAAAATAATAATTGTTTTATACGTTGGAGGTAAATGGTCGACAGCTTCCTGCAAATCGAAATCCGTTACTTGATTGTCGGATGCTGGTAAATGTACTGTTAATATTTCGTCATCCATGACAGTGACACGTTGATGTTTTCGGATGAAATCAATGGCAGTATTAACAATAATTCGATAAAACCACGTTTTTAAATATTGCACTTCTGAAAGTCGATCGACTGAACGCAATGCTTTTAATATTGCTTCTTGCACAATATCGAGCGCGTTTTCTTTATTTTTTACATAGCTATATGCCAAACGATAATGCGCATGTTGGTGTTCCACGATAAAAGCTTCCACCAGTTCGAACTTTTCATCTTTTGTCATGACTTCGTTCACCTTCTATTCATTCCTCTTGGACTAGAGCCGAATCTCCTTCACAGTTTGTAGACGCCTCCGGAATCGAGCCGGATTTGTTTGCATCGCGATGTCGTCTCATTTAGTTTAACGGGCAACTCTATGTAAAAGTTTTTATATGAATGGATTTCATCACTATTTCTTATTAGTACAGAACCTGAACATATTGACTTCACTTATAGGTGGGGTGCTATATGTACTCTGTTCGCCAATCCACTTTTGAATTGACAAATACTGTTAACAAGCTCTTCTTACATAATAAGCAATTGTGAATGGGAATCATGAAGAACCTTTTTCCATAATAGAAAAGACGATCTCTCACGTTATCTGAATATGCTATACTTTTGTTACTTATAAGTAAAGGGACGTGGTGGATATGAAGGATTGGCCATTTGTAGCTTCGTGGAGCGGTGGGAAGGATTCTGCGCTTGCTTATTATAGAGCTTTAAAAACCGGAGGCATTCCGAAACGGATATGGACAATGTTGGAAGCGGATGAGGAACGTTCAAAATCGCATGCATTGCCTCCGGAAGTACTTCATGCGCAAGCAGATCGTATTGGTGTCCCGTTCATGACGCGCGGGGCGGATTGGGAAGAGTACGAGACGCAATTTTTAGATGCGATGAAGGAATGTGTAGATGCAGGTATTCCGTACGGTGTTTTCGGGGATATCGACTTGGAGGATCATTTACATTGGGTGAAAGAGACATGTGCCAAAGTTGGGATGGAGGCAATTCACCCATTATGGATGGAACCGCGCCGTAAACTGTTGGAAGAATTTGTACACGAAGGTTTTGAAGCGTATATTGTCGTCGTCAACACGAAAATGATGCCAAGCAAATTTATCGGTCGCAAATTTACGATTGAACTAATGGATGAGTTGGAGGCGCTTGGTATTGATTCCTGTGGAGAATCGGGTGAATTCCATACGATTGTAGTGGATGGGCCGATTTTTAGCAGCCGTGTGCCGATTGTATTTGGGATACAGCATGAAAGAAACGGTTATTTGTTTTTAAATGTTGAATTGGAGAATGGGATGTAAGAAGCAAAAAATAGCCTATGCCGTATTTAGCGAATATGAATCGCGTTCAAAGGACATATTGTAAAAGAAGGCTATCGATCCAATCAAATTGGAGCAGAAGGAGGTTGGAATTGTGAAAGAACAGCTAACAGAAGCATTTCGCCTATTTTATGAAGAGAGGTTTGATGAGGCGGAGCAGCTTTATCGAGCCTGTCTTTCGGAAGCAGAAGAAGGTTCTCAGGATGCCAAAACAGCGCTTCATGGCTTAGGCTTTACTCTCTCCATGAAAGGCGAATATATAGAAGCTTTTGCATGCTATGAAAACCTTCTACTTAGCGCCATTAAAGAACAAAACCATCTTAGTGAAGCTGTTGCACTACACCAAATTGGAATGGTCTGTCGGATGAACAATGACTATGCACTTGCAAAGGACTATTTTCAGAGGGAAAAAAATGTGCGGGAACAAAGCTTATTAGATGACCATATCGGGTTTTCCGCAAATGCATATGAATTCGGACTAATCGCCTTACATGAAAACCGCTTGGAGGAAAGTCTCCAGTACTTTAATGAGGCAATTGAACAAGGAAATCTTGCCAAAGATCATATGTGCATTGCTTGCGCCTATCGAGGAAAAGGCCAGTATTATGAAGCTGCCGAAAATAAAGACGAAGCGAAAGAAAGCTTTCAGAAAAGTGTCCATCATTTTTTAGAAGCAGGAGATGAAAAAGGTGCTGCAGAAGTTCAAGAAATGATACGCTCATTAAATGAGTAGCTTTTGGATAACCGAATGAATTTGTTATTTGCACTGTATCTTTGCAATGAATGATTGTTCCAAGGGTACAGTGCAAATGAATTGTACGTTATAAATTTTATTTATATAATAAAAAAGTTCGCGACATCTTTTGAAAAATCGTAAACAAACGTAAGCTGTGTACGATACAGATAGAGGATAAACAATTTAGATGGGGGAAAAGAACGTACGGATGAAAAACTCAGAAATTGTCTCCTTAATTGAATCGACAATTCAAGTCGTTAATATGGACGTGGAGCTAGTCGTTGAAAAAACTGGTGTGAACATGATGTATGATTTCATTAAAAATGAAGTGGTCGTCGATGTTGATAGGGTTCAAAAAGCATGTAAAGAAATGACGCCGGCCATGCCGCTTACTACTTATATAAAAACAGTAACAATACACGAATTAGGTCATTCAATGGATCGAAAAGCACTTCTTTCCTCTTTGGATAGAGCTGTTGAAATCATTGAGGCCAAAAAGCAGGCAGCTGCTGAAAAAAGACCGAAAGATTTGCCGTTTGTCACAATGCTTTTAGAAGAGCATGAAACAGATATTGCCTTCGAAGAAACGGCATGGGCAAACGCGGAAATTTTAAATCGCTTTTATGGAGTGGTAGATTGGGATAGCTTTGAAAAAGTAAAGGACCATAGCATGGCTACGTATTGTTCAGCTTATGAGGAAGACTACGAAATTTTCGAGCAGCTGAGAGAAACGCAGGAAAATATCATTGCTGTTTATAATTGAACTTATATTTATATAAAAACCGCCATCCGGATATAAATTGGATGGCGGTTTTTGCATAGGCAAAATCATTTAGTGATCTTCTACATCCATTAAGAAAATACGTCTTTCGAAACTACCACGGCTCTTCGCTTTTTCTGACCGAATTTTTTCAATATCCGCTGCAGACAAACCGTAATAATCCGCTGCGGCGTGTATAAGTTCCAACAGATCCGATAGTTCTTCTGCAATATTCATAGTTGTTGTAGCTGTCTCATATTCAGAAAGCTCTTCGTGCATTTTCTTATTCAACTCTACTATATATTCATCTTCATTCAGAATTCTGAAGTTTGCTGTCTTTCCGTTGTTTTGTATCATTTCCGGAATCAAATCTCGCACTAATTTATTGTAAGTTGGCATAGGTTTATTCCTTCCTACCTAATGTCAAATATCCGGATGCTTTCAATTCCTGCTCTAAAAAAGGATTCGCTTGTAGCATATTTCGGAATGCTTCATATTTCATAAACGCTTCAGGCGCGGGCTGCTTATTCGTCCGGTATGCGCGGATTAAAATGTTTTTCGGCGTATGCTCCATATCGATGAACTCCAATAGCTGTGCGTCATAGCCAACTAAAGATAGCAATTCAGCGCGGATTGAGTCTGTCGCTAAAGCAGAGAAGCGTTCTTTGATCAATCCATGCTGTAGCATGATATCCAATGCTGGTGACTGAATTTGAGAGAACAGCTCATGTTGGCAGCAAGGGACGCTTAAAATGACATTCGCTCCCCATTTCACTGCCCTTGCAAGCGCCATATCTGTTGCGACATCGCATGCATGCAATGTAACGACCATATCGACAGCGGTCTCTTCGTTAAAATCATTAATGTCTCCAACTAAAAACTTCAATTGATCATAGCCGAGGTCTTCTGCGATTCGGTTACATTCCTCGATCACTTCTTTTTTCAGATCCAGCCCTGTTACTTCGATGTCTATGCCCTTTTCAATATGAAGATAGTGGTAGAGCGCGAACGTTAAATACGATTTGCCTGAGCCGAAGTCTAAGATGCGGACAGTGCGGTCTTTTGGCAAATAGTCGAGTGCGTCATCAATAAATTCAATGAAGCGGTTAATTTGCCGGAACTTATCGTGTTTTTGCTTTTTCACTTTACCTTCAGCTGTTTGCACGCCTAATCGAATAAGAAAAGGGTAAGGAGTCTCTCCGTCCAACAAATAGTTTTTCTTCCTGTCATGTGATAAGTCTACTGTTTTTAAGTCCCTCGTTTTCTCAGCTTTCCAAGAAACCTTGAACTTTTTTGTCAGCTGGATATGGATGTTTTCATCTGCAAATTCTGCTTGCAACTGTCTAAACTGCTCTAATAGTTCCGCTATATGCGGACGGATTTCGCTTATTTTGATATTTTCATGTTTCAAGATGCGTTCGTAGTGATATTCAAATTGAATATGGACTTCTTGTTTAATTTCTACAGGCTTCAGTTTCACTTTTCGCAAGTCTGCAGTTTTTGTGCGCGGCTGGCTAATTGTCCCGCGAATGAATGAACCATCTTGAATCCGGTGGACGATTTGATCCACAAGCTCTTCAAATGTCATATGTTCGGACTCCTTTTTAATAAATATGTGTTACTACAATAACAAAAGGAGTTAGCGATTTGCCAACTCCTGAATTGATTATTTGAGAGAGAATCCTTTTTTCTCTAAGAATTCCTTCATATATGTGCGTTTCGGTGCGGATAAAAAGTCCGCCATCTGTTCTGACCATGCAGTGTCCTTTTGATTGGACCCGCGATTCAAGTAATAATCATGCATCGTTTGATCGTAAGATGGAAGGATGTCGTTGTATTTTTCGGCGTTGTAGTTATTTTCATGGATGATTGCTTCAACAGGTAATCTTGGTTTTACTTCATTCGCTTCGTCCGGCACGCCGATAGACATGGCGAACATAGGTGCAACGCCATTTGGCAAGTTTAGCAATTCACTGATCTCTTCAGGAGCATTGCGGATTCCTCCTATGTAGCAAATGCCATATCCTTTCGATTCTGCAGCGATAGCGACATTTTGTGCAAATAGCGCTACGTCAATTGAGCCGACTAACAGATTTTCTACATAAGAAAAGTCTATTTCCTTACCGTTAAGTTCCGCAGCTTTTGCAAGACGGCAATAGTCCGCGCAAAAAATAAGTACGGCTCCAGCCGACAGCATTTGCGATTTATTCTTAGATAGCTCCGCCAATTGTTCACGCTTGCCCATATCAGTGACATGTATGACAGAGTAGGCTTGGACGAAATGGGAGCTTGCCGCATGCTGTCCGGCAGATACAATTTCTTTCACGTCGTCTTTTGTAAGCGGTATGTCTTTATATTTTCTTACGGATGCGTGTGATTTTAGCAATTCAATGACCATAAAACAACCTCCATTTTTTCGTTATTCTCTATTTGCTGATTATATTCATGTTACACTACGATAAAAATTTAAGAAAGGATGTGCATTAAATTGGGATGGATTGAAAGCATATCGTTGACGACAACGCTCATTGTTTTATTTTTAGTTGTCATTCCGATTACTGTAGCCATCTTCCTTTATTATTATGACAGAAGACAGAAACAGCATGCAATTCTTCGGAATTACCCTGTATTGGGGCGAGTTCGATATGTCTTGGAAAAAACAGGGCCAGAGCTGCGTCAATATTTGTTTGATGATGATAATGGCGGAGAGCCTTTTAACCGGGAAGATTATTTGCATATGGTGTTGCCGGGTAAATACTTGAATAGTGTAATCGGCTTCGGATCGAAACGGGACTTTGAACGTCCTGGCTATTTTATTCGCAATGCTATGTTTACGAAACAGAACGAGGAAATGCGAGTGGATAATGAGACGTTAATTGAAACAATGCGATACAAAGTCGATGAAGATGGGCTCTTTTCTCGTAAGGAGCATCGAGAAAAGATCCCTGCTTTGCCGTGGCTATTGCCAGAAGAGGATGCGATTGTCATCGGTCCGAACTGCGAACATCCTTTTCGAGTTCGCAGTTTGTTAGGTCAATCGGGCATGAGCTATGGAGCGCTTGGAGAAAATGCAATTACTGCATTATCAAAAGGAATTGGGATGGCGAAAGAAGCTTGGATGAATACGGGAGAAGGCGGTTTGTCACCTTATCATCTAGCAGGCGATGCACATATTATCGCTCAAATCGGTTCAGGACTATTTGGTTTTCGGACAGAGGATGGAGAGTTTAGCTTTGAACGACTTCGTGAAAAGGCTGAAATACCACAAGTTCGGGCATTCGAAATTAAAATGGCACAAGGGGCAAAAATGCGGGGCGGTCATGTAGAAGGTGAAAAAGTAACCGAAGAAATTGCCAAAATCCGAAATGTCGTGCCGTTTACGACAATTAATAGTCCAAACCGTTTCAAACAGTTTAATGACTATCCGACACTTTTTGATTTCATTGAGAAAATCCGCGATCATACAGGCAAACCTGTAGGAATCAAAATCGTTATCGGAGGCAAAGAAGATGCTGAAGAGCTTGCTTCTTTTATGCGGGAGACAGGGAAGGGCCCTGATTTTATTTCACTTGATGGTGCCGAGGGAGGATCGGGTGCTACTTATCAAGATTTAGCGGATAGTGTAGGGCTGCCGCTTAAATCGGCTCTTATATTGTTGGACGATGCACTTAGGAAATTTGAAGTGCGAGATGAAGTGAAAATTATTGCATCCGGCAAAATTACAACGCCTGATAAGGCAGCTATTGCACTGGCAATGGGAGCAGATTTAGTACAAATTGCTCGCGGTTTCATGATATCGGTAGGCTGTATTATGGCACATCGTTGCCATACGAATGAATGTCCTGCAGGTGTCGCAACGACAGACAAACATTTACAAAAAGGGCTTGTCGTCGAAGAGAAGAAATATCGGGTAACCAATTACATTTTGACGATGCGTGAAGGATTGTTCAGAATTGCGGCAGCTGCTGGTCTTGATTCTCCGACAAAATTAGAGCGGCATCATGTCCTTTATAAAGATGAAAGAGGAAGGGTTTTTCCAATTGAATAAGATAACATGCCATTTTGCCTGTGAGTAAAACATGCATTTTGATTAAAAGGTCCTAAGACTGTATCGGAATTTTATGATAATATAAAAGTAACTAAAGTTTCATAGAAAGGGGAATGGTGGATGTCTTTGTTAAATAAAACAGTTGGCGAGATCGTGAGGGAATGGGCGGACTTATTACCGAATCATGAAGCGTATGTTTACCCGAAGTTAAATTTGCGGAAAACCTACAAGGATTTCGATCAGGAAACAGACATGTTAGCGAAGGCATTCATCGGTATGGGGATTCAAAAAGGGGAGCATGTAGCAATATGGTCTGATAATAAGCCGCAATGGCTGCTCAGCCAGTATGCGACGGGCAAAATGGGGGCTGTCCTCGTTACTGTGAACACGAATTACCAGGCGAGAGAACTTGAATATTTATTGAAGCAGTCTGACGCGACGACATTAATTTTGGATGAAGGCTTCAAAGGAACGAGCTATATTGACATTGTTCGTTCAATTTGTCCAAACTTGCTGGAAAACAAAGATGGCGTCGTTACTTCAGAGAAATTGCCAAAATTGAAAAGAATAATTTTGATGACGGATCGGGAAGAGGCAGGCATTTACAAATGGTCCGAGTTTTTGGCACATGCCGAAGGAGTATCCGATGAAACACTAAAGCAGCGTAGTAGTGAAATGTCTCCGGACGATGTAATCAATATCCAGTATACTTCCGGGACGACTGGTTTTCCTAAAGGCGTTATGCTAACGCATCGAAATATTGTAAATAACGGTAAGATTATTGGGGACTGCATGAAGTTAACGGAAAAAGATCGTGTTTGTATTCCGGTACCCTTTTTCCACTGTTTCGGCTGCGTCTTAGGGACAATGGCAGCAGTGACACATGCATCAACGATGGTACTGTTGGAGCAGTTTGATCCGGTAGATGTACTGGAAGCTGTAGAAAGTGAGAAGTGCACTGCGCTCCATGGTGTGCCGACGATGTTTATTGCAGAGTTAAACCATCCTGATTTTAAAAAATATAATACGTCTACATTACGTACAGGCATCATGGCAGGCTCTACTTGCCCAATCGAAGTAATGAAGCGGGTAATCAATGATATGGGGGCAAACGAAATTACGATTTGCTATGGACAGACGGAATCATCACCTGTCATTACACAGACTTTGACAGATGATCCAATTGCAAAAAGAGTGATGACTGTCGGGAAACCGCATCCATATGTTGAAGTGAAAATTATCGACCCGGTTACCGGAGATGAAATGCCTATTGGAAGTCCGGGGGAACTTTGCACGCGAGGCTATCATGTAATGAAAGGGTATTACAATAACGAGGAAGCGACACGTGAAGCGATTGATGAAGATGGCTGGCTCCATACTGGGGATATCGCTGTTATGGATGAAGATGGGTACATCGATATTACCGGACGGATTAAGGATGTCATCATTCGAGGCGGTGAAAATATTTATCCGCGAGAAGTTGAGGAATTTCTCTATACACATCCGGGCATTTCCGACGTCCAAATCGTAGGAGTTCCTGATCCTAAGTATGGTGAGGAAATGATGGCATGGATTATTCCAAAAAAAGGGGCCACCATAGATGAAGAATCCGTACGGTCTTTTTGCAAAGGAAATATTTCATTCCATAAAATCCCGAAGTATATTAAGTTTACTGACGAATATCCAATGACAGCGTCTGGAAAAATCCAAAAATACAAATTGCGTGAAATGGCTCTTGAAGAGTCGGTTACGTATGGAATATAGATTAACAACGAAAGATGAAGGACTGCAGCCTGTAATTTGGCGTGTAGTCCTTTTTTATGCATGAAATTTTCATAAGAAGCCATTCTATTAAAGAGTCATTCATATAACGTTGTTTCAAGTGTTCCATCCATATGGTAAATTGCTAAAACACCATTTTGCGCATTTACATAAGGTTTGGCTCTCTCTAATAATTCATTTTTTGTTTCTTCCTTAAAGATGGCTTTTTCGCCTTCTTTTTTCATTAACACCCAATGGTCATCACGGGCTTTTGCTACATATGTTGGTCGATCGTTGTCATCTCCGGTCACATATTCCCTTGCTTTTGCAGTGGCGATCGAAATCGCACGTCCTTCGTCATAATCTTCCCGTAGCAAAGCATTGGCAATTTCAATCGCTTTGTTTCGTATTTCAGGTTCTAAGTTTTTAAATGAATCGGGGTAATCTGTTCTTGTCCACGGCATAGGGAATCGCCTCCTTATAAAAACAATTCCCGATAGGATTCAAGTTAAACGCCTGTATTTCGATCTTTTTTCCGGAAAGCTAAGAAAGGTTCAAGTGCTCTTTCCGTTTTCATATGAATAAAGGGCACTTTTCGCTCTTCAGGCTGTTTCAGTTGATCCGAAAAGAATTGCGATAATGGGTTCGGATGACCAGCTCCGTTCTCCGCATCGACTTTGCTTGCTGCATAATAAATCTCGCCGATCGTTGACCAATAGGCAGCCCCTAAACACATAGGGCAAGGTTCTCCACTTGCATATAAAACGCAATCTGATAAGTCCACTGTTTGGAGAGCGGAGCAAGCTTCCCGGATGGCAAGTAACTCAGCATGTGCAGATGGATCGTTCTCAATATGCACACGATTTGTTCCTTGCCCAATTATTTTTCCATCTTTTACGACAATCGCGGCGAAAGGTCCACCGCCGTCTTGAACATTTTTAATTGCCATATCGATCGTCGTTTGAAGCCATTCATTATGTGTCATTGTCGAATCCTCCTTGTCGAAATGATTCATTTCCCGGGAAATGAATGTAAATTTATCATACCATGTCTATTTTTAGCTTTGTGGGGTATTGACATTTAAAGTATATACTTTATTGTATAAAAATGATGGTATTAAACAGAAAGTTTGGAGGGGGAATATTGTGACTAACGAATCATATCAGTTAATTTCCATCGCGTTATATATGGCTTTAATGCTTTTCATCGGTTGGTATGCTTTTAGAAAAACATCCAACTTAACGGACTATATGTTAGGCGGGCGTTCTTTAGGCCCTGCTGTTACCGCTTTAAGTGCTGGCGCGGCAGATATGTCAGGCTGGCTGCTAATGGGTCTGCCTGGTGCCATTTATTCTTCAGGTCTTATGGAAGCGTGGCTTGCTATCGGTCTGACAATAGGAGCTTACTTGAACTGGCTCTTAATTGCACCACGTCTTCGTGTATACACGCAAGTTTCCGGTGACTCAATTACAATTCCAAGTTATTTGGAAAACCGTCTGAAAGATACATCACGCTTCTTGCGTATCGCTTCAGGATTAATCATACTTGTCTTTTTTACATTTTACGTTTCTTCAGGAATGGTAGCCGGCGGGAAATTTTTCCAAAGTTCATTTGGGCTTGACTATCATTATGGTTTATTGATTGTGTCAGCAGTTGTTATCGCATATACATTATTTGGCGGATTCTTAGCGGTAAGTTATACAGATGTCGTTCAAGGTTTGGTCATGTTCTTCGCATTGCTATTAGTTCCAATTATCGGGTTAACATTAACAGGTGGATTTAGTGGAACGCTGGAAAGTATTCGTGACGTGAATCCGGATTTCCTTAGCTTGACAAAAGGTGTATCAGTAGCTGCAGTAATTTCATCACTTGCATGGGGACTCGGCTATTTCGGCCAACCGCATATTATCGTTCGTTTCATGGCGATCAAATCGGTAAAAGAAACGAAAAGTGCAAGACGAATCGGGATTGGTTGGATGGCCTTAAGCTTATTCGGAGCGATCGGAACTGCATTAGTTGGTATTGCCTACTATCATCAAAATACGGACGCGACTTTGGTCGACCCTGAAACCGTTTTCATCGCACTTGGTCAAGTATTCTTCCATCCGCTTATCGCAGGGGTGATCCTTGCAGCCGTATTATCAGCGGTTATGAGTACGATTTCTTCACAATTAATTGTAACATCCTCAGCGCTAATTGAAGACTTATACAAAGCTGTCATCAAGTCAGATGCGGATGATAAGCGATATGTTTTCTTAGGAAGAATGGCAGTATTGATCGTATCGATCGTCGCGATCATCTTAGCTTGGCCGAACAAAGAATCTATATTAAAGCTTGTGTCATTTGCATGGGCAGGATTCGGTGCAGCGTTTGGTCCGATTATCGTCTTATCTTTATACTGGAGAAAGATCACTGCTGTAGGTGCTTTATGGGGAATGGTCACAGGCGCAATTACAGTTGGAATTTGGGGCAATATCAAAGTATTAACAGATAACTTGTATGAAATTGTTCCAGGTTTCATTGTTTGCCTTATCGTCACTTACATCGTTAGTTTGATCACATACAAACCGAACGCTGAAATCGAAAAAGAATTCGATGATGCGCTTGAGTTGCTTGAATCTGAAAGGAAATAATGAATAATATCCTCCGGTCTGTTCATTAATGGGCTGGGGGATTTTTAAATTGTAGTGAGGGCATCTCACAAAGTGCCTTGCAATTGGCTTGCAACACAATGTAACTCGCTCGCATTCAAACGATGCGCTATTCATTTGCATTACAATGAAACGCAAACGCAATGTAGAGCTTGTATGACAAGATAAAGCGATAGCTCAACACCTTTCTACCCCCTCCCTTATTATATGAATATCCTAACCTTTTAGTAGTTCATTTTCCCTCATCGGTTGCTGTAAAAAAACATAGGATAATAGTAAGTAGTGATTGGTATGGGAAGGGGGTGGATAATGTGGGGAAGACGTTGTTAAAGATATCTGTCGTATATTTTATGATCGGTATCGCTTTTGGATTGTATATGTCGATGACGCATGTATTTAAACTGACAACGGTTCATGTGCATGTAAATTTATTGGGCTGGATGTCATTGGCTCTAATCGGCTTGATCTATCATTTGTACCCGTCGTTAGAACGAAATAGTTTGGCGAAGGTGCATTTTTGGCTCCATAATATTGGTTTGCCAGTAATGATGATTAGCATTGCAGCAGCTATTTTGGGCGGCCCGTCATTCTTTTTCCCTCTTGCGACAGCTGGAGGAGCGGCTGTTTTGATTGGTATTTTCTGTTTTGGCTTTAATGTTTTATTTAGATTGAAATAATAGACCTTACGATCATCCTCTGGTTGGCGGTTAGGACCGGAGGATTTTTATCGTTGCCAAACAATTGGACTATGGCATCACAATGATCGCCTGGGGGTTCCTTGTATGATACGCTGTTTGAAAGTGCTATTGGTTGTATTCAAGAATACCGTCCGCTCATAGATGGATGGCTGGGAATTGATTGGGGATAAAGGATGCATTCTAATTATGCTCTGATCTTTGTAAAGCATATTGAATAGTATCAATCTATCGCTGTATCAATTGGATTAACGGACAAGCCTGAATATTGTATAGTGAGAAAAATGGCTGAGGAGGTATGGATTATGAAGTTAGATCATGTTGTTTATTTTACGAACAAGAGTCCCGAAGAAGTTGTTAAGGAGAAGAAAGATGAAGGGAAGCATGTCGTGGAAGGTGGGCGCCACGAGAAGTGGGGAACGCATAACGCATTATTATATGTAAAAAATGCATATGTGGAATGGCTTTCCGTTGAGCATATGGATATTGCTGAGAATGTAGATCATCCATTGACCCGATTATTGCTACATGATGTTAAGTATGGGGATGGATGGGGAACACTTTGTTTATCAATTGAAGGAATTGAGCGTTTTCGTGACGAAATTGAGAATAAAGGATTTCGGACTTCCGGTGTGATAGATGCTGAACGGAAAACGACTTCAGGCGAATTGAAGAGATGGAAAATGCTATTTGTTGAGCAGCCTGTGTCAGGCGAATTGCCTTTCCCGTTTTTCATTGAGTGGGAAGAGAGTGAGGAAGAGCGTCTTGCGAAGCTTCGCGAACAGGGTATTTTGACTGCGGAAAATGAAAATCTTGCAATTCATGAGTGTGTTTTTGCAGTAGAAGATCCGTTGAAGGAGACTGGAGAGTGGGCTGTATTGCTGTCACAAAAAGTTGGCGATGATCATAACATTGTGCTGGAAAACGTCCGCTTGAAATTTGTCCAAGCTGAAGGCGATTTGAAGCGTGAAAGACTGCAAGAAGTTGTGATTGGCGCTGCTGTGGAGTAAGAAGTTGTTTTGTAGCATTGTTGAGCGTTAAATGATTTTTGCGTGAATGGACGCAGATTATGCGGGACTGGGAGACTTTTTGTAGGTGACAGCATTGATTATGCGTTTACAAAGTGAATTATGCGCATTTGGCTTTGTTTATATGCTGATGATGTGTTTAGAATGCTGTACTTTGCAAATCAATGCTGATTCGATCGGATGCTATTGTGTTTAGGAATTGGGTTGTTGTGAAAGGGGATTTTTTATGGAGATACTAGTGGAGTATGCGTTATTAGTAGGCGTACAGGAACAAAATGATGAGCATTTTGAGTATGAGATGGAAGAGCTGAAAAACTTAGCTGAGGCGATCGATGTGACGGTCGTCGGGAGTGTGACGCAAAATTTGGAGCGGCGGAATTCGACTCATTATGTTGGAAAAGGTAAAATC
Organism: Sporosarcina sp. USHLN248; assembly: GCF_037144575.1. Taxonomy (NCBI): domain Bacteria; kingdom Bacillati; phylum Bacillota; class Bacilli; order Caryophanales; family Caryophanaceae; genus Sporosarcina; species Sporosarcina sp. USHLN248. The sequence goes on along the minus strand of NZ_JBBCZC010000019.1, from coordinate 16,912 downwards.
CAAGAGATCCGTCGTTTTTATGAGGAGGCGGGGGCGAATTTAGTTATCTTTAATGATGAATTGTCGCCTTCTCAAATTCGTAACTTAGAGCAAGAGTTAGAGGTGAAGGTAATAGACCGGACGATGCTCATTTTAGATATCTTTGCACGTCGGGCACGGACGCATGAAGCACGGATGCAAGTGGAGTTGGCACAGTTGCAATATTCGCTTCCACGGCTCGTCGGACTGCGTGCTTCATTGAGCAGGCAAGGAGGAGGTACGGGCGGCGGTTTTCAAAATAAAGGTGCCGGTGAAACAAAATTGGAGCTTGATCGCCGGAAAATCGAGGATCAGATTGCAAAGCTTCGCAGGGACCTTGAACAGGTGAAGGAGCAACGGGAAACGCAACGGAAACAGCGAAAGCGGAGCGGGATTCCGGTCGTATCGATTGTCGGCTATACGAATGCAGGAAAGTCAACGTTGCTCAATCAGTTATTACAACGATTCAATGACGACGATACGAAAAACGTGTACGAGGAAGATATGCTGTTCGCGACTTTGGATACGTCAGTCCGTCATTTGAAGCTTCCCGACAAAAAAGAATTTTTGCTAACGGACACAGTCGGGTTCGTTTCCAAGCTGCCTCACCATCTTGTGAAAGCGTTCCGTTCAACGCTTGAAGAAGCGAAAAATGCTGATGTGCTATTGCATGTTGTCGATGTGTCGAATCCGGATTATCCATATATGATGCAAGTGACGAATGAAACATTGCATGAGATTGGCGTGGAAAGCGTCCAAACGATCAATGTATATAATAAATCGGATTTAGCGGAAGTCCCTTATCCGAGGACGAGCGGAAGTACGGTATGGATTTCTGCAAAGGAAGCGGCAGGATTGGACGAGCTGATCGATTTGATTAAGAAAACGGTTTTCGGCCAATATATTACGTGCAAGTTGCTCATTCCATTTGAACGTGGGGACATAGTTTCTTATTTGAATGATAAAGCGAATGTCAAACATACGGAATATGAAGAAGGTGGAACACTTATGACTGTAGAAATGGACAGTAGTGAGAAAACGAAGTTTGAGGAGTATATCGTAAGCCATTAAAAAACTGCACCGCTTCGTTGCGGTGCAGTTCTTATTTATAAAGAGAAAGGGGGTGGGATGGTAATAGTATGCCCGATTCTCAAAAAGTTAAACCTCTTGAAATTGAATTGAATGTAGGCGGGAGAAAATGCCGCCCTTATTCACCAACTCTTCGTATTTGCCGTCCTCGGCGATGCCTTCTTCTGTTACGACAATGACACGGTCTGCATCACGGATTGTCGCGAGGCGGTGAGCGATGACTAATGTCGTTCGATTTTCTGCGAGTTCATTTAAAGATTGTTGGATGATTCGCTCCGTTTCTGTATCTAAAGCTGAAGTTGCTTCATCCAAAATGAGGATCGGCGGGTTTTTTAAAAACATGCGAGCGATGGCGAGGCGTTGTTTTTGTCCACCTGACAGTTTCAAGCCTCTTTCACCGATTTGTGTTTCATAGCCATCAGGCAAGGAAGCGATGAAATCCTCCAAATGAGCTTTTTGTGCCGCTTCGAATACTTCCTCATCTGTTGCATCCAATTTACCGTAAGCAATATTTTCTTTAACGGTCCCTGTGAATAAAAACACATCCTGCTGCACAATTCCGATTTGCGAACGCAATGATTGCTGTGTCATATTGCGGATGTCAATTCCATCGATCGAAATTGCTCCTTCATTTACATCATAAAACCTTGGAATGAGTGAAGAAATCGTTGTTTTACCAGCACCTGAAGGTCCAACAAATGCGATTGTTTCCCCCGCTTTAATCGATAGATTGATGCCGTTTAATACGTCTTTATTGTCATCGTATCTAAAATGGACATCATCGAATAAAATATCACCATTCAAATGAGAAACGGCGATTGCTCCGGGACGGTCTTGAATTTCAGGTTCTTGTTCAATTAAGTCCCTGAATCTACGGAAACCGGCCATCCCTTTTGGATAGAGCTCTAACAGCGCGCTGATTTTGTCGACAGGCTTAATTAGAATGTTAACGAATAATATGAAACTGACCATTTCCCCGATTGACAGTTTTTCTTTGATTGTAAACCAAGCTCCAACTACTAATACGACGAGTGTAACGAGTCTTGTCATCATATACATGCTTGAGTGAGTCCAAGCCATGACGTTATATGCGACAAGTTTCGCTTTGCGGAAATTGCCATTGTCTGTTTCAAAGCGTGCCATTTCAAAGTTTTCATTTGTAAATGATTTAACGACGCGTGCTCCTGAAACGGAGTCTTCGACACGGGCGTTGACATCCGCGATTTTTCCATACATATTTTGCCATGCTGCATTCATTTTCACGTTACAAAATGTAACGAGCAAAATTAGGAACGGAATCATAAGAATCGCAATAATAGCAAGCTCAGGATTAATTGAGAACATGAGCAAGAAAGCACCGACGATCGTCATAACCGCAATAAAAGCATCTTCCGGCCCGTGATGCGCTAACTCGCCGATGTCAAACAAATCATTCGTAATCCGGCTCATGACATGTCCGGTTTTCGTATTGTCGAAAAACCGGAATGATTGGCGATGCACATGATTGAATAATTGCTGGCGCATATCTGTTTCGATGTTAATTCCTAATTTATGACCTAAATAACTAACGACATATTGAAGGAATGTACTTAACAAATATACAGTGAAAAGCAAAATGCTGACCGTTACGATTCTTCCCCAGTCGCCCGAAGGTAAAAGCTGATCAATAAACCATTGGACAGCCATCGGAAATGCCAATTCCAATAATGCGACAGCTATTGCGCTTGAGAAGTCGATAATGAAAAGGCGTTTGTGTGGTTTATAATACGAAAAGAATTTTTTAAGCATTTACTATTGTTCCTTTCTATAGTTAATTGCTATTATAGCGGAAATTCGTAAAGATAGGTTACTAAAATTTCGAACTCCGAATGATAAAGAAGGAAAAAAGTTTCAGAGAATTCTTCTGTGTAGAAAGAATCAAAAACGATTATTTTCTTAAAACAGTGGAACCCTTTTCCATTCTTCCCGTATGATTAACTGGAAGCAAATAAGTTAGTAGAAAAGGAGAGACCAATGATGAATAAGTGGTTAAAAGGGATGGCAGCAGGAGTTCTTGCACTCGGTTTAGCTGCATGCGGTTCCACAGCAGAGCCTAAAACGGATAGTGAAACAGGAGAAAAAGCCAATGTCACAAATAAGAGCGAGATGACTGCTCAAGAAGTATATAACAAGGCAATGTCTGTCTCTGAAGAGCAAAAGAATATGCATGCAGTTGTTGATGTCGATCAAAAAATCTCTGTACCAAGTGAAGATTTCGAAATGGACAGCAATATTAAAATGGATATGGACATGATCGTTGAGCCGCTTTCCATGTACCAAAAAATGAGCGTGGACATGGGACCTGATATGGGCAAAATGGATATGGAACTGTATTTAACAGACAGCGAGTTCTATATGCAAGACCCTGAATCCGGTGAATGGTTGAAATTCACAAACGACATGTACGATGAAATCATGGCTGAAATGGGTGGAGAAACTGACCCAACTTTAGACATGGAAATGTTCAATGAGTTCAAGGACGATTTCAAATTCGAACAAACAGATGACGAATATATTTTAACGTTAAGCGCATCTGGCGAAAAATTCAACGAGTTAATGTTAGAACTAATGAACGAAAGCATTCCTGAAGATCTAAGCGCAGAAGAAGCTGAAATCATTGAAAACATGAATGTAAACGGCTTGACGATCGAAATCTTTATCGACAAAGAAACATTCTACACGAATGCATTTAACTTGGATATGGATATGGACATGAAAGTTGAAGAGCAAGAGATGAACATTACGCAAAAAATGAAAGCTGTAATGAGCAAAATCAATGAGATTGACGAGATTGTCGTTCCACAAGAAGTTGTCGACAATGCAATCGATCTCGGTGAAATGTAATAAAGGAAAGCGCCAGCCGAGGCTGGCGTTTTTTTGTGGTAAAAAGTCGTTGGATAGGGATGGCAGGGCTGATGTGAGCTGAAATGTGGCACGGCAATATTTGGAAAGGGGCTGCATAATTGCGAGGAAAGTTAGGTTGGAGAGAGGGGAATATGGCGTTTCCATTTAATTGTAATACAGAAGGAGAAGAAGGGAGTTGCTACTAGGGGCTGCGATGAGTCGAGAAGTTAAGACTTTAAAATCCGGTTATGCGAACGCTACGCTGATTTGTGCGCATTTGAGTGAGGCTTATACATGTTTGGGGAGTTTTTATGCATTACCTCAAAGAAATATGCGTGTGTATATGAGAATATGCGTTTTTGACTGACTTTATGCGTCTTTAAAATGAATTATGCACTTCTACATATGGCATTGGTTCTGCGTGGTATGTGCTGCTTAATCGGCCACGGTTCAATATTTACGAAACTTGCCACAAGTTGCGCAAATACTGAGATTTAGCATGTTTGATCGGTATATTCAGAAGAAAATATCGTTTAATTGATAATCATTTTCAATTATGAGTTGACATGAAATTCTTAACTGATATAATTGGATTTGCGGCTAATTGATAATCGTTTTCATTATAACTGTTCTCATTTAGGCGCAAATATTCGATATCGGAGTTCTTCATGAAGAAACGTTATTTGATTACAGCGCTCATAATACTTTCCTTCCTATCGCTTTTTGTAGGGGTAAGTAGCATTACACCGGCGGATCTACTGGACTTCCAGTCGGAAGAGATGGAAATATTCTTAATCAGCCGTTTGCCTCGTCTAATTGCAATTATATTGGCTGGTGTAGGAATGAGTATTACCGGTCTAATTATGCAACAGTTAAGTCGAAACAAGTTCGTTTCGCCAACAACGGCAGGAACACTGGATGCTACCCGATTAGGGATCTTAGTATCTATGCTTTTATTCGCAAACGCAACGATGTTTGAGAAGATGATCGTGGCATTTGTATTTGCGCTTGCGGGAACGTTATTGTTTATGAAAATTTTGGATCGAATTAAATTTAAGGATGCCATTTTCATTCCGCTTGTCGGGTTGATGTTTGGAAATATCCTTTCTTCGATCACTACTTTTTTCGCCTATAAAGCAGATGTCATCCAAAATATGTCGGCCTGGTTACAAGGTGACTTTTCGATGATCATGAAAGGGCGATATGAAATATTGTACATAAGCATACCCGTCCTCATCATAGCTTACCTGTATGCGAATCGTTTTACGGTCGCCGGTATGGGTGAAGATTTCTCCAAGAACTTGGGACTTGCTTATAAGCGGATTGTCAATATCGGCCTCATTTTAGTCGCTCTAATTACGACTACGGTCATTTTGACAGTAGGGATGATTCCTTTTTTAGGATTGATTATTCCAAACATCGTTTCGATCTTCAAAGGAGATCATTTGAAGAAAACGTTGCCGCATACAGCTTTGTTAGGTGCGAATTTCTTGCTAATATGCGATATTTTGGGAAGGGTGCTCATTTATCCTTATGAAATATCAATTAGCCTTATGGTTGGTGTAATCGGAAGCGGAATCTTCCTCTACTTGTTGTTTAGGAGGAAGGCATATGCGTAATTCAACGAAACTCATTATATTATCGGCGTTTGCCGCAGCAGCTTGTGCGTTGTATTTATTCCAAGGGTTGAACGGAAGCTTTGATTATGCATTGCCTCGTCGCGGTATTAAAGTTTTAGCAATGGCCATTACTGGGGTTGCGATCGCCTATTCAACTGTTGTATTCCAAACGATTACGCATAACCGTATTTTGACACCAAGCATTATGGGACTGGATTCATTATATTTATTGCTGCAAACTGTTATTATTTTCTTTCTTGGTTCTACCCATATAACAGTTGTCAATCAGCATGTGAACTTTGTTTTATCAATTTTAATAATGTTTTTCTTTGCGCTTATTTTGCACCAATTTTTATTCCGCAGGGGAAATCAGCCGATCTATTTCCTATTATTAGTAGGGATTATCTTAGGAACGTTTTTCGGGAGCATCACGACTTTCTTCCAAGTGCTGATCGATCCAAACGAATTTTTACAAGTGCAGGATAAGATGTTCGCAAGTTTTAACAATGTGAATGGAGATTTGGTTTGGTGGGCTGTAGGAATCGTCTTACTGACTTTTGTTTTTGGGTGGAAATGGTTTAACGACCTTGATGTTCTGTCTTTAGGCAGAGACACCGCCATTAACTTAGGTGTTCCTTATGACCGAATCGTTCGTTTAATGCTTATTATTTCAGCTGTGCTTATTGCAGTTTCGACAGCTTTAGTTGGGCCGATTACGTTTTTCGGTTTGATCGTCGCCAACTTATCCTATCAATTTTTCAAAACTTACAAACATAAAGTTCTTATAGCAGGTGCATCGGTCATGAGTATTATTGCACTTGTCGGAGGACAATGGGTTGTTGAGCGTGTGTTTACATTCTCGACAACGCTTAGTGTCATTATTAACTTTGTCGGCGGCATCTATTTCATCTATTTACTATTAAGGGAGAGTCGATCCACATGATCCAAGTTCGAGAGTTGTCTAAATTCTATGGGAAGAAAGCCGTTGTGGAAAAAGTAAATGTCGATATTCACCGAGGTAAAATTACTTCTTTCATCGGCCCAAATGGGGCGGGTAAGTCGACATTGCTTTCAATGGTAAGTCGTTTAATTGATGCGGACACTGGAGAAGTGCTTGTAGATAATGATCATGTCCGGAAAATGAAGTCCAATGAGTTTTCGAAACGGGTTTCCATTTTGAAACAGTCCAATTTCATGAATGTGCGGCTGACGATCCGTGAATTGGTTTCATTTGGTCGATTCCCGTACTCTCGCGGCAAGCTGACTGCGGAAGATATTCGCATCGTTGAGCAAGCTATGGATTATATGGGATTGATGGATATGCAGCATGATTATATGGATGAACTGTCTGGCGGGCAACGTCAACGGGCATTTATCGCTATGGTTATCGCACAAGATACGGATTATATATTGTTAGATGAACCGCTTAATAACTTGGATATGAAGCATTCCGTGCAAATCATGAAAATTTTGCGCAGATTGGTTGATGATTTAGGGAAGACCGTCGTCATCGTATTGCATGACATTAACTTCGCGTCTGTCTATTCAGATCGGATTGTTGCTTTAAAAGACGGTAGGATTGTCAAAGACGGACCGACGCATGACATTATCAATTCAGATGCATTAAGAGAAATTTACGATATGGAAATACCAATTAAAAAAATGAATAATTGCCGTATATGTGTTTATTTTAATTCATAAAAAGGATGGTTAGAATGAAAAAGATTTCATTTACTCTGCTATTGGCAGCATTTCTACTAGTGCTTTCAGCTTGCGGCTCTAAAGATAATAATGAGGGCAATAACAGCAGTAACAGCGATAAAGCAGAAGAGCAACAAGTAATTTCTGTAGAACATGAATTAAGTGACAAAGCTGTAGAAGTTCCGAAAAACCCGAAAAAAGTTGTTGTTTTTGACTTTGGTACGCTTGATACGTTGGATGAGTTAGGAATTGATGCAGTTGCAGGATTGCCTAGAACGAATATCCCAAGCTATCTTTCTAAATTCGATGATGATAAATATACAAACGTTGGGAGCTTAAAAGAGCCTGACTTCGAAGCAATCCATGCTTTAAATCCAGATTTAATTATTATTTCTGGCCGTCAATCTGCTATGTATGATGAATTCACGGAAATCGCACCTACGATTTACGTAGGAGTCGATAATGAGAACTATATGGAATCTTTTAAACATAACATTGAAGTAATCGGTGAAATCTTTGGCAAAGAAGATCAAGTTAAAGATGAACTAGCGGCAATCGATGAAGATATTGCTGCAATTAATGAAAAAACATCTGGAACGGAAGACAAAGCGCTTATCATTTTGGCTAATGAAGGGAAAACAAGCGCTTACGGTTCAAAATCACGATTCGGCATTATCCATGATGTATTCGGGTTTAAACAATCGGATGAGGGAATAGAAGCTTCTACACACGGCCAAGGAGTTACATTTGAATATGTTTTAGAGAAAAACCCGGATATTCTTTTCGTAATTGACCGTAGTGCAGCTGTAGGTGGAGAAATCGGCGCGAAAGAGACTGTTGAAAATGAGCTTGTGAAAAAAACCTCTGCCTATGAAAACGGTAAAATTATTTATCTTGATCCAGACTACTGGTACCTATCTGGCGGCGGACTTCAGTCTATTAAAGAGATGGTAAGAGAAGTCGAAACAGCGCTATAATATTTGATTACATGAAGAAACGTTCTTAGGGCCGTCTATCGGCTTCTCGGAACGTTTCTTTTTCGTTTGGATTAGTATATTATCATAATACCGTCGTAACATATGGTTATGATAATATAGGTTAAAAAGATGAACGTGAGGTGGAAAGATGGGGAAATCGGTCAGGGTAAAGGCACCTACAGTTGAATCGGCTGTCGACATCGCTTTAGAAGAGTTAGGATTGAAGCTTGAAGATGTCGAAGTAGATGTAATCGTAAACCCAGGTTCAGGCGTATACGGCCTTAAAAATAGATTGGCGGAAGTATGTGTAACGCAATTACAAGTAAAGGTGCCTGTCATGCCTTCGGGAACTGCAGAAGCGGCAACTGGTGCACGAATTATCGGGAAACGGGTAGAGGTTGTTGCAGATGCACCTAATTTTCCCGTTATCATACCTAAAAATAACGTGACAGTCTTGAAAAATGGAGTTGCGATAAAAGATCGCTTTATCGCATATCCGGAAGATGATATCCGAATCCGTATGAACGATGAAATTTCACCTCCTCAATTTTCGATTACTTTAATTGAACAAAATATCATCGCCATAATAAGAGTGACGCCAGGCATGCGGATTAAGCGGACATTACAAAATACAGATTTTAGTGACATACTTCATATAGAAGCTCATGAGGAAATTGAGCTGTTCAACAATTTAGAGGCGGAACAGATTATCGAAAAGCTTTCTGAATTAGGAATTACTGAGAGGTTGAATTTGAAAGCGATTGAAGAAGCGACAGAGACGCTCATCGACTTTGAAGCAATCGTAGCGAGAGGTCATTTGCCAGTGGAGGGCATTAATGGCGATATTCAACTTTACGTAAAAACGAATGGGGATACTTGCAACAAACAAGAAAAAGTTGACTATCGGGAAATGAATCGCATTATTTCTGTCCAGAAAAATGAGCGGATAGCAGCTTATTTGCCTGCGGTAGCGGGTGTGGATGGTATGGATCTTTTCGGCAATAAAGTGCCGACGGATCCGGTTCAAGATTTGGATATCCGGTTAGGCGACCATGTTGAAATGAGGGATAATGAAATCTATGCCTTGTCATCAGGTATATTTCATTTAGAGAATCACGGTTCTTATATAAAAATAGACGTACAACACGAATACATACATGAAGGAAATGTCGATCTATCAAGCGGCAATATCCGTTTTACCGGCGATGTAATGATAAGCAAAGATGTCACTCCCTCAATGTGTGTAAGTGCTACTGGGAAAGTGTGCATTGGAGGATCTGTCCGTAAGGCGACTATAGAATCGGAGCAATCTGCTTATATCGAGGGAAATGTTTTCTCTTCAACTGTTACGGTCGGTAAAAAAGAGGCGGATTTGTCGGAGATTTCTTCGCTTTTACAAGGGTTGATCGTTTATTTTGAACAGATTGCTGAAACGATTCGGCAAATCATTCATATCCGTGGAATTGGCATGGATGAAATTGATGCGAGAGAATTAAAAGATCTGTTCAGAATTATTTTAAAGGATCGGTATTTTGATTATCAGAAAGAGAAGCAGCTGTTTTTACAGAAGGTTGATTTGCATCAAGCAGATTTAGCGCCTGAATGGACAGACTTCATAAGTAAATTGGATGGACTTTTTACGGATACGTCTTTGACAATCATTCGGAATGCTGCACAATTCGAAGAGTTCTTAGATAATGGGCGAGTGCTTTATAGTCAAATTTCTGCTCCGGATGCGAACAGGCCTGTATTGAAATTACCTTATGCGGTGAATAGCATTTTGTCTTGCAGCGGCATAATCGATGTTACAGAAAAAGGGCTACACAATTGTACAGTTTCTGCCACGGAGAAGGTTTTCATAGAAGGTGTATGCCGAGGGGGAGAAGTGTATGCTGAGCAAAAGGTATCCATTCAAGAAGCAGGCTCCTCGAACGGTGTAAAGACAGTTATTAAAACGGGCGAGGGTGGAATTATTTCAATCGGTCTTGCCCACTACGGAACGGAAATTTGGTTAGGTGAACGTGTATACCATTTTTACGAAGACAAGTTAGGTGTCCATGCCCGCATTGTCGGTAATGAGCTTTTAATTGAATGAATGTTGAAAACATTCCGTGTGAAACGATAGACCTTGTCGCCTGATCGTGTCAATAGTATAATGACATGTGTCATGACACTACTAAACGAAGGGTAGACGGATTGTGAATAAAAAGAATGAGCCGATTTCACGCAATAAATTATTAGTTATCTCGGGGACTGGCTGGTTGTTTGATGCGATGGATGTCGGCATATTGTCATTTGTAATCGCTGCAGTAGCAGTTGATTGGCATTTATCGACTGAACAAATGGGCTGGATCGGCAGTGTCAATTCGATCGGCATGGCGGTTGGCGCTTTTGGATTCGGACTTTTGGCAGACCGAATCGGGCGCAAGTCGGTATTCATGCTGACATTGGTATTATTTTCGCTTGCGAGCGGATTATCAGCATTGACGACATCGTTGACAATTTTTTTGCTTTTGCGCTTCTTAGTTGGAGCTGGACTTGGTGGAGAGTTGCCGGTCGCTTCCACGTTAGTTTCCGAAAGCGTGTCGGCTAAAGAACGTGGGAAAGTAGTCGTGCTGCTTGAAAGCTTCTGGGCGGCCGGATGGCTATTGGCTGCATTAATTGCTTACTTTGTCATTCCAGAGTTCGGATGGCGCATTGCATTAATATTAACGGCTTTGCCGGCCTTTTATGCGATTTATCTACGGCGGAATTTACCGGACTCACCGAAATTCGAAAGAGACGGAAAGCCGAAGCAATCATTTAGGCAACGATTGAAGATCGTTTGGTCAAAGCCGTATGCACGTAGGACGCTGACACTATGGATTGTTTGGTTTATGGTCGTCTTTTCTTATTACGGGATGTTTTTATGGCTACCAAGCGTGATGGTCATGAAAGGTTTCGATATGATTCAAAGCTTCGGATATGTGCTGCTTATGACGCTTGCTCAGCTGCCCGGATATTTTACAGCGGCGTATTTGATAGAGAGGGCTGGGCGAAAATTTGTCCTCTCGACTTATTTGATCGGAACGGCGTTGAGTGCGTTAGTCTTTGGGAATGCGGAGTCGTTGACATTATTGTTATTCTCCGGGGCTTTTCTGTCGTTCTTCAATTTAGGGGCTTGGGGCGCGCTATACGCTTACTCTCCGGAGCAATATCCGACTTCTGTCCGGGCGACAGGTTCAGGCATCGCGGCTGCTGTCGGCCGAATTGGCGGTATTTTTGGACCATTGTTGGTCGGTTGGATGCTGCAGGCAGGCTATGGTTTTGGAATTATTTTTGGCATCTTCTGCGGTTCGATACTTGTAGCAGTTTTTGCAGTCGTTTTTTTAGGTGTCGAAACGAAGCAAGTTGAATTGGAATAATAGTAAATCACAATAAGGCTATAAAACATTGCAGTAGAGATGCTGGGATGTTTTATAGCTTTTTTTATTGTCTAAGTCGTTAGTTGAAATGAAATAGTAAGAACTGCATTTTTTTAGTTTGATTAGACGATTAATGAAAGAAGTTTTTTATGAGTATGCCATTCTACTCATAATGTTTAGGGTCAAATGGTGTAATTTTGTTGAAATAGTCAGTTATCCTTTGCAATATAAACAGAGGATATTTATAGTAGAAAGTTGAAAATTGATAGGAGAGATAACGATGACTAAGAAATTTCAAATTTTAATTGGCCTCATGATGGTGTTTGCGCTTGCTGCATGCAGCAACGACAAAGACAATGAGGAAACTTCAGCGCCAAAAAATGAAACTCCGGCAGTCGCTGCTGAAGAAAGCGCTAATGAGAATGAAGTGAATGAAGAAGAAAAAGAGAAAGCGGAGGACGAAGAGGATGAAAACGAATTGGCAGATGATGAGTCCATCGGCGTGACGATGGAGGAATTTACAAAAGTTTTCAATGAAAAATCCGCTGAGGCAAACTTGGATTTTACAATTGGCGATATGGAGTGGGAAGATACAGAACAAGGGCTGAAAGCGACTACGATTGAACTGCACGAAGATGTCCATTTAAATGGGCTTGTAAAGGAAGATGGCGGAGATTTAAAAGCAGTTTTATTGGAAGTGGGTGGCTACGAGTCCCGGGAGCAAACAATCGGTTTAGTGCAAGCAATTATCGAATCCGCTAATCCGAACGTTAGCGATGCAGAAACGAAAGGCTTGTTAAAAGAGCTTGGATTGTCTGATCCGAAGCAAGATGGCGACGACTCCGAAAAGTTTATTGACAAAAATGGACTTCAATATTTACTTAGCAATGAATCAGGAAATTGGCTTGAGTTTATGATTGGCAATCAAAACGATCCGGACATTAAGGAAATATTAGAAGGCTAATTGACAGACTGACTGCTTACGGGCGGTCAGTTTTTTTATTTAGTAAGGGAGGGATAATTGGTCGTTATATGGAAGTATTGAACGGAATGAAATAGTGGAGCTGCGGTGGTTATGCGTTATTTATTTGATTTATGCGCGGGAGTGTAGTTTTATGCTTTTTTGGAGTTGATTATGCGTTATTGTAAGTATTTATGTGTTCTTTGTTGATTTTTATGCATTTATGTATAATTTTTTTTGCGTTTCTGTAGGCAGTGATGATGTGGCGTTTCAAAAGGTTTTTATTCTTCATTCAAGAAGGGTATTGTTAAAGGGAGAAGTGTTTTGGGAGGGAGTGTGCTGATGTTTCGGATACCGGAATCGATTGCTGCGGTCGGTAAGGAACGGATTAATGGATTTCCTGTTGAAGGTTTTGTCTATGGGGAAGGTCCTGAGCGTCCCGAGCTTATGCTAATTGGGGAGGCCCCGGGAGAGTTTGAAATAGTGGATGGCATTCCTTTTGTCGGCAGGGCAGGCAAAGAGTTGATGAGGTCCTTAGGGTCAATCGGATTATCGCGTGAAGATGTATACATAACGAGTGCGGTGAGGAGCAGGCCATATAGATGGGGGATGAAAAAGGAGCGGGATGGTACGTTGACGGAACGGAAATACAATCGGCCGCCAACGCAAAAAGAAATTTTGGCACATGCTCCGGTGTTGGATTATGAATTGGCAAACGTTAAACCGAAATTGATCGTCACGTTGGGCAATGTTGGCTTGCAACGATTGCTTGGCAAGGAAGCAAAGGTGACAGAGTTGCATGGACAGTTGCTGGAAAAGCCTGTACGTTGCTTGCCTGATTTATCGTCAACAGCATATGAATGGACGGAGCGTTTGTACCGGATCGTACCGACGTTTCATCCGGCATCCGTTTTTTATAGGCCATCCCACCGCCCTGATTTGGATGCTGACTGGCTATCAATTGGCAAATTGTTAGAGGAAATGCGAAATGTCTGATCCCTATAAAAGAATTCTTGTGATTGGTTGTAGTGGAGCAGGGAAATCAACGCTTTCGAAGGAACTTGGGAAGAAACTTCAACTTCCCGTCCTCCATTTAGATGCCCTTTATTGGAATGAAGGATGGGTCCCAACGCCGAAGCCAGTTTTTAGAGAGAAGCTTCAACGGGCATTGATGGAAGAGGAATGGATTATAGATGGAAATTTCAATTCGACGATTGAGATGCGAGCGAAGTACGCCGATTTGGTCATCTTCCTTGATTATCCCAATTGGCTTTGTTTAGCCCGCGTTTTTAAGCGTAGGATTATGTATCATGGAAAAGCCCGCCCGGATATGGCAGAAGGGTGTACTGAGAAGCTTGATTGGGAGTTTGTAAAATTCATTTGGACGTATTCGAAAAAGAAGCGACCCGGTGTTTTTCAAATGTTGGACAGATGTGACGCGGATTTAGTTGTCCTTACTTCACCAAAAGAAACGGATCGTTGGCTTGCGGAGCTGTAATTAGAAAGGCTTACAGTTTCAATGGTGACGATTCTGTTTTTTGTTGCTCCCATAAGGGAATGATTGTATAACGTGAACGGAAATGATGGAGGAACAGCACATGTATTTTCCTATAGAAAAATCTTTTTTTCATATGCCTGTATTGGAGCTTGCACGCAATTTAGTTGGTCAAATGATTGTGCATGAGCTGCCTGAAGGAGTCATTGCAGCACGCATTGTTGAAACGGAAGCTTATCACGGGCCCGAAGACCGCGCTGCACATAGCTATGGCAATCGTCGAACGAAGCGGACCGAGATCATGTTTGGGGAAGCAGGTTTAGTATATACGTATCAAATGCATACGCACACGCTTATGAACGTTGTAAGCGGACCGATCGGAACGCCGCATGCCGTTTTAATTAGAGCTGCGGAGCCTGTTGAGGGCTTTGAGCTAATCCGCGATCGCAGAGGGGAGCATTTGAAGATGACAGATTGGACGAATGGCCCCGGGAAACTATCTAAAGCGTTAGGTGTCACAATGGCGTATTATGGCCATCATTGGGGTGACGAACCGCTTTTTATTGCCAAAGGTCCGGGTGCTTCGGAAGTTGTAAGCGGACCGAGAGTAGGGATAGGCAATTCTGGTGAAGCGGTCCATTATCCTTGGCGTTTCTATGAAAATAATAATTCTTTCGTCTCGAAGTATCGTCCATAGGTTTAGGTCGGAGTCCGTTGTGGAAAAGATAAAAGTGTAATCAATTCAGTAAAACGAAGGAGTGTTCATAGAGATGGCAAAAATTGCAACAGTCCTAACAAACCTATTTGAAGACTCGGAATACACGGAGCCTGCGGACGCTTTTAAAGAAGCAGGGCATGAAGTGGTGACGATTGAGAAGGAAGCTGGAAAAGAAGTGAAAGGCAAACAAGAAAAAGCGACAGTGAAAATCGATTTAGGGATCGATGAAGCGAATCCGGATGATTTCGATGCGCTTTTCATTCCAGGCGGATTTTCACCAGACCAACTGCGCGCGGATGATCGTTTCGTACAGTTCGTGAAGAAATTCATGGACGATAAGAAACCAGTATTCGCCATCTGTCACGGACCTCAGCTGCTGATTACAGCGAAAACTTTAGACGGCCGCGATGCAACCGGATATAAATCCATCAAAGTGGATATGGAAAATGCCGGAGCGAAATATGCCGATAAGGAAGTCGTTGTCTGTCAAAACCAGCTGGTAACGAGCCGTACACCCGATGACATTCCGGCATTTGTCCGTGAATCGAAAAAGTTATTGGAAGGCAAATAAGTTTGAATGGAACTGTCCTGCTGTGATGCCGGGCAGTTTTTTTAGGGGATCTCTGTCCGTAGGAGGGACAGGGATCTTCTTTTTTTGTGGTGGCTCGTTTATCAGCTTCTATAAACGAGCGGTAACTGCTGAGTATTTTAGTAAATTTATTATGTAAATGGATAATACGTAATGTTCTTGAAATACTGTTTTGTACATGGTAAATTTAAACGAGACAATGATGCGGATCATAATGTTCAGACAGTATTAGATAGATTTACAACGAGGGGGAACAATGCATATGAAAAGGGTTCTTAAAATGGGGAGCGCTTTCATCGGGATCATTGTCGGTGCGGGGTTTGCTTCCGGTCAAGAAATTCTGCAATATTTTACGAGTTTCGGAATGATGGGAATTGCGGCAGCTATATTATCCACCGTTTTGTTTGCATATATGGGGATGACGTTGACGCGACTTGGAAGCCGATTGAAGACAACTTCTCATAAAGAAGTAATTTACAAAATAAGTGGACGTTATATTGGAGTTATTGTTGACTATATCATCATTTTTACATTATTCGGTGTCGGTGTCGTAATGTTGGCTGGAGCAGGTTCGAACTTGGAACAGCAATTTGGCATTCCGTCTTACATAGGCAGCTTGTTAATGGTAGTTCTTGTTTTTGTAACGATTTTGATGAATGTCGATAAAGTCGTGGCAGTAATCGGAAGCATTACGCCTTTTCTCATTTTGGCGGTTGTCGTCGTTTCCGTTTATTGTTTGGTGACAATGGATACTTCATTTGCTGTATTGGATCCGGTTGCTACAAATGTCCGCACAACATTGCCGAACTGGTTCATTTCTGGGATAAATTATGTATCCTTCAACATTGCGTTAGGTGCTTCGATGTCGCTCGTTATGGGAGGAGCGGAGAAAAATGAGAAAGTTGCGGCGCTTGGCGGATTAGTAGGCGGTTTAGGATTAGGGATTTTAATCATTTTGAGTCATTTGGCGATTTTCTCAAAAGTGGATATGGTAGCAGATGTAGATTTGCCAATGTTGGCAATTATAAATGAGATATCTCCGATTTTGGCTACGCTTATGGCATTCGTATTGTATGGCATGATTTTCAATACAGCGGTCAGCATGTTTTACGCGTTTGGAGCGAGATTCGTTACAATCGGCACGAAACGCTTTAAAATGTTCGTTTTGATTACGTTAGTTATAGGTTTTGTGCTAAGTTTTGTAAAGTTTACAGATTTAGTGGCGTACTGTTATCCTACAATCGGTTATTTCGGTTTATTCCTAATGGCTGTATTAATATACTCTTCAATTAAGTTGCCCAAAAAAGTACATCGATAAGAAAACGCGATCACTATGTTGTGATCGCGTCAGACTGTAGACAAACACCAGGAATTTTTGGTGTTTGCCTACAGTCTTTTTTCTTTTAAAATAGAAGTAATACTAGAAAAGTTGATTTCCACTGCGGTCGGACGCTTTCC
>NZ_JBBCZC010000018.1:0-69238 GCF_037144575.1 Sporosarcina sp. USHLN248 | reverse complement strand
TAACAATATCCGAATTCAAGCGAAACTAAACAGCCAATCGCCGGTTGAATACCGACTAAAGGCTGCTTAGAAGGTGTTTTATTATTGTCTCAAAAACGACAGGCAGTGCCCTCCAAACGATGCGGCTTTCTACTTAACGATTAAAGATTGCTTAATCCGAAAATACCAATCCAAAATAATACTTTAAATCCGAGTGTAAGTACTCCTAAAATGAATGAAGCTATCGCGATTCCTTTACCGACAGTTTTATTTAAACCAATTAGTCCAAAAACGATTGCCAAGATTCCTAAAAAGTAAGGAAAAAACGGTATAATATTAAAAATAACTCCAATAATCCCTAAAACCATTCCCGCGATTGCCAAACCATTGCTTTCATCCCTTTTTACAATAATTGTTTGTGACTCATTGTCCATTTTTCTGCCCCCTTCCCGTATACGAATTGGAATTCAATTTACAAAGGTATCGTATCACATACAAATACCACCATCAACAAAATTCAGAATATTTACGATAGATCATACCTCCATCTTTTGAACATATTCAAAAGCCATAATAAAGCATATGTAAGTACTTCAAACGCATAAACCCGTTAAAGACGCTTAACGAATCAATTGAAAGTCTATTTATTCTTTTACAACTATTTAATTATGTTTGATATAATACATACGATCCTACTTTTAAAGACAGAGAGGAGTTTGAATACTATATGGAAAATCGTTTTGAGGTTAGTTTTAAAAATCCGGTACTTCGTACATGGATTATTATCTTTTTTCCATCATTTGTAGTCGCATCTGTACTTTTGTTTTTGACAAATATTCCATCGCCTTATATTACTTTTACTTTCACTACTGGATCATGGTTAATATTTTTTTATATGGTACATCTTTTACAAGAAGAAAAACAAAAGAATAATGAGTGATAACGAATCATCTTCATAAAATCAAGACTGGGACAAAACCCAGAACAGTCCACTATGTAGTTGTTGGACAGCTATACGTGTCCTAACAATACAAACTAAACAATGCACATTGCTCTTATCCAAATTCAACATAATTCCCTTTCCCATCGGGCTACTTTTACAGGCATGTATGTAACTTCCTTATAGCAAACAAAAAACACATAACCCATCCCCCAAACGCAAAAGCCTCGTCAAAAACGCATAACACCATTAAATAGACGCTTAATCCCCACCAATCCCACTTTCATCGACGAACGATACATATCCAAGTATTGTTCCAATGAAATCGGGAATCTTAAAGCAAACAGAATAGATGGAGGACTTGAGTTGAAAACATATAAATGGATTATGCTCGTTTGCGTTTTGATCGCAGCAATCGGAAGCGCCACTTTTGTAAGCTATGCCACTTCTCTCAGTGCCGATTCGGAAAACGACACGCTCTATAAAAAAATCCAGCTATACGCCAAACAATTTGATATTGAGCCGATCGATGCAAAAATCGATCGGGTTTGGAAGGCGATTCCTGGATACAATGGGCAGCGCATCGATGTAAAAGCTTCGTACAATAAAATGAAGAAAGCCGGCAAGTTCGATCATGCCAAACTTGTATTTGAAGAAGTACCGCCCGCTGTCCATTTGGATGATCTATCACCTCCTCAGCCGATCTTCAGAGGGAATCCCGAAAAGCCAATGGTGTCCTTGCTCATTAATGTTGCCTGGGGAAATGAATTCATTCCGCCCATCCTCAACATTTTGAATGACCATCAAGTGAAAGCAACATTTTTCTTCGACGGTAGCTGGGTGAAAAAGAATCCGGATATTGCTTTGTTAATATACAATGAAGGGCATGAAATTGGCAATCATGCGTATAGCCATCCTGACCTTCAGCAACGCTCCAAAGCCGAAACTTTAGAAGAAATCCAAAAGACAAATGAGGTCATCTACCAAGCAATCGGTGTCCAGCCAAAATGGTTTGGACCGCCGAGCGGAAGCTTCAATCAGCAAACAATTGAAGCCGCACACGAATTGAATATGAAAACAATTTTATGGACAGTCGATACAGTCGATTGGAAAAAACCGAAACCTTCTGAAATGGTGAGACGCGTTGTATCTCAAGTGGAAAACGGCACCATGATTCTCATGCATCCAACTGATCCGGTCGTAAAAGGGTTAGACACAATGCTTACGGAAATCAAAGCGAAAAATCTCCAAATTGGTACAGTCAGTGATCTGATGAGCGAAAAGAGGGTTGATTGACAACTCGTGCCGATGCCTTTCTAAGATACGGTTATACAGCTTCCCCCTTCAAAATAAAATACAAAGGCAGGCCAATCAGAAATAGCCTGATCGGCTTGCCAAAATAATTATAGAAAAATAGTATCTTTTTGTTTCTCACTACAAACACGCATCCAACTCCCACATTTCAATACTCGTACTGCACTCTCATCGTTGATTGGATCATAATTTGCCCTCCTTCAATCGGCGTCGTACTATCCGACATGGCGACCGATTTGAAAGCGACCGGCTGTCCGCTTCTCTCAACTTCAATGATGTTGACTGGTTGAGGGTCTATTTGCAAATGCAATGTTTCTGCAATTGTCCGTGCTTTCGATTGAGCATTTTTTAAAGCTTTAACAATAGCTTCCTGCCTATGGAGCTCAATGTCTTCAACTGAAAATTCTACATTTGTCACCCTGTTTGCTCCATTCGCAACTGCAACATCAATCACAGCGCCCGCTTGTTGAACATCCGTTAGCGTCACTGCAATTGCATTTGTCACTTCATATCCTCGAAAAATTTGTTCTCCATCACGAAAATCATATCTAGGGAAAATCGTATAAGCCACTGTTTGAATATTTTCCCTTGGCACGCCCAAACGAAGTAACGATTGAATTACTTGATTCGTTAAAGCCGCATTTTCCTGCTGTGCCTCTTGCAGCTCTTCGCTTCGCGTATTGATTTCCAAATGAATGGTTGCAACATTTGGCTCAACCGCTACCTTCCCGTTTCCTACAGCCGTAATGTGCCGGGAAGTTTTTTTCACCTGCTGATGAATATACGGATAATACAAAGCTTTCTCCTCCATTTGTTTGATTGGCAAAGCATTCGTTTGAAGCGTAGAATGTCAATAAACAACTAGTCAATGGCCATTTCCACAAAGTTCATTAATACAATATATGACTTCATATTCTATCAAATACAAAAACCTTCAACGTATAATGGGGTATAAATACTAACCGTGGGGGATGAATATCACAGTTTGCATTCATAATTGTCCGAAAATCCCCGTATAGAACTAATCAATCCTATCCGTCAATAAACTGCTTTAGTCCGACCACTTAAACTTTAAACAATTTGATCTGATCATAAAAATCTACCCAAAAAAACAAAAATAGAATCAATTTACCTCCATAAACTGACAAAGTATTCATTTTTCTTTATATATACTATACATAGTTACTAAATACATTTGGAAACGATGATATACATCTCTTATTTGGGCACCTAAGATGTATGGAGTTACTGGTGCAACCGGCCTGATTAGACTTCGACCTTTTGTCGAGCTACTCGGGTTTTTATTTTGACGGAAAGGTGGATATGGACGGATGCGTATTGGAATTGTAGAGAATCATCCTGTAATGAGGAAAGGGTTAGTTTCCCTTTTTGCGGCGGATCAGCGATATGAAGTGGTCGGGGAAGCTGATCATAATGCAGATGCAATGAAACTACTTAGTAAAGTTAAGCCTGATCTATTTATCGTCGATTTACAGTTGGGACAAGAGTATGGTTTGGATTTCATCGTTGAAGCTAAAAACAGAGGATATGCTGGCAAATTTCTCATTTTCACTTCTTCCATTAGTAAAAAAGATTTCTGGAGAGCTCAGGAGATCGGTGTAGAAGGATTAATTTTGAAGGAAGCCTTGCCGGAAGAAATCTTACACGCATTGCAGATCATCCAGAAAGGTCGAAAATATTACGATAGTAGTATTGTTGAGTTCAAAATCAATTCACATCGATTGCATTCGAATCAATACGACAACAGTATCGAACAGTTAACACCAAAGGAAATGGAGGTTTTATTGAAATTAGGAAAAGGATATTCCAATAAAGAAATTTCACAGGCCTTGTTCATAACTGAGTACACAGTGAAAAAACATGTTAGCCAAATTCTTTCAAAGTTGGAACTATCCGATCGTACACATGCTGCCTTATTTGCAAATGCCATCGGATTAGTAACGTATATGGCAAATTGATGCTAAAAAGCTTCGCAAATGACGCGAAGCTTTTTAATTTTATAGATCAATCGGTAATACAGCGATTATAGGCTCCTCAACTTCAGTACGTTCCTCTTCCTCAGTTGTTTCATCTGCTGGAATGCTGTCATCTTCTTCATCTGTTTGCTCATCTGAAGGCAAATCTATTTCCTCGCCCAACTCGGCATCTGGATTCGTTCCTTCTGCAGTGCCTTTCTCTTCCTCAAGTAATTCTCCATCTGTTTCTTCTGATTCTTCTTTCTCCTTCCCAAGATTTCCTTCTTCTCCAATTGCGTCTGCATCATCATTTGTCTCTGGCACATTTCCATTGCTACCGTCCGGATTCGGATTGGAAACCGGCGGAGTCGTTTTACTATAATAGTCTAATTGTGCCATCGCTTCGGCAAGAGCGGCATCCAAGTCTGCTATAATTGCTGCTTTCTCGTCTGATAGATCAATCTGCAAACCACCAAGAAGTTTTGCTGCATAATCTTGCAGCATTTTAACTCGTAAAGCTGTTTCTTCCGCAGTGAATTGTGCCAATTCAGCATCTGCCCGCAATATTTCTTCTCTTATTGCCTCCCTCAATTCACCCATGAGCCGTTCTTTTTCACTCGCTATCGCCTGGTCGATTTGCTCAATCGAAGCTTCCTTTTTCGTTATGAACCAACTCGTAAATAAACTTTGGATATTTTGACCTGCGAACGCCTTATTCATTCCAGTACCAAGCGCTATACTCAGTAATAATACTGCACATAATATACATACTTTTTTGAAGCTTATGTTTGGAAGTTTCATATACACCATCCCTCCGATCAAGGTAAATAAGGACCCCCATACAGCAGGTCCTTATTGTCTTTCGGCGATATTATTTATTAATGCCTTCTACGATTGCATCCAATTCCGCCTGAGCTTCCAATAGAAGTCTCTTTCCAACCATAGTGATGATTTTATCTTGTTCGGCTATCAAGTTATTATTTAACTGCGTGATTTTTGTACGAAGGTCATCGATTTTCGCATCGATCAGTGCCTTAATTTCTTCAATCGTTAAATCTGTATTTTTATCTAACTGTGCTTGAAGATCCTCTTTTGCATATTTAATGGTTTCCTCTAAATCATTAACTGCATTTTCTGTCGTCGCTTTAACGTCTTCAATCATTTTCTTCTGCGCTTCGCTTCCAGCTGCATTTGCATGTTTCTTTAAATCTTCATTAGCATATTCCAATGCTTTTTGGCCAGTTTCATTAATCAACCCTGCGGCAAAATCTTTAAGCGACTTGAATTGGCTCGATAGATAGCTTTCGATATGTGCTTTTTGCTCTTTTATCGAATCGATATGATTTCTGGCACTAGCTTCAATTCCTTTGTTCGTTGCTGCTGTAACGAATTCCCCTCGCTCGCCAATTTTATTTGACGCATCTTCTTTCAGTCCATTATATTCAGTCAAAAGCCCATCAACTTTGCCCTCACCGTAGTTTGCAACAGCTTCGGTAATTTGATTGCTCGATTTAGTAAATTGTGCGTCATACCAATTTTTCAAATGTGTCCCTGCATCGGTTGCACCGAGGGCAACTCCTACTCCCGATAGCAATCCAATCGCGACTGTTCCTGCAATGACTTTTCCTTTAACTGTTTTTAGCATGTAATTCTCTCCTTTGATTATCGTTTACTCATCCAATAGTTCTTCTATCATCTGTTCTACTTCGAATGTGATGTCGGCTTCGATATTAAGCTCGTTGATATAATCATCGAAGCTGTCTTGCTGCAAGTCTGCAACGATTTCATTTAGCTCTTTAACCATTTCAGCCTGTTGTATTTCGATATCTGTTTGTGTATTCTTGATGCTTTCATCACGCAGAATATCAAGGACTGTGTGAAAGGATTTTTTTGATTCCGTTACAAACTGGTTGAAATCTGCTAAACCATCTGCAATTTGTACTCCTGTCACAGTTCCCAAAATCTCGCTTTTTTGCTGAAACGCATCTTCATACCAGCTATAGAGATTCTGTGTTAGATTTGAATATGCATAAATCGTCGTCCCTGCACTTAATAAAATAACTAATAGAATGCAACTTCCTAATACTTTCTTCATCGCTCTGCACCTCTTAATTCATCTCCCCCATTTGAAAGAAAGTTGTATGTTTTTCAAACTATTCTTAGTATAGGTACATTAAGTTCGGACAACCTCCCTCTTACGAGTAATCTTTCAATGGCCAATTCGTCTACTGTAGTATTCTACTTTGGTGTAATTGCTTGTCTAACGAGGCAGCGATATAATTGGAAATCGTCTACTCCACAGATTACAATCCATTGAATGCAAAAAAGGCTTCGCAGAGATTTCTCTCCACAAAGCCTTATTCCTATCCAATTTATCAAATCAATTTTACTTCACATAAATATCTCGATTAAAGATTGCTTCGTTGCCCTCATAATCTTGCACAGGTGAAAATCGATCATAAACTAATCTGACACTTAATTTGTTTCGAAGAGGGTATAAGTCAACGTATTCCGAGTTTCTTGCGCCACGTGAATATTTAGATGAGTCGACTACTTCGATAATATAATCGCCATAATCATATTTGCCATTTCCGTTTGTATCAAAGTAAATGACATCCCTAATTCTACCATCAATCGGCACGTTATCTGCTACTGACGCTCTAATATTCGCTATAAATGTAGCATCCGTCCTAGAGCGCTCTATTGAAGCAATCGAGCTTCCATCTAAAATATGACCATCTAAAGTAATTTCAAGATCATTTGCATCCAATGCTCTGATCGTGTTACTAAATTCTAAGATTAGCGAAGACCCGTCAGGACTGACTGAAGCATAAGTCAGCTCTGGCTGTACTCCACTATAGAATGTTACATTTCCTGCCCCAGGCGATGCAATTGTGTTGCCCGCATTGTCTCGGATATTGTTTACAGTAAATAGCGCCGTTTTAGTTGACGGAATTCCGGATGACGGAACATGCACTGTCACGACCACAGATGTTGCCCGATCAGCCGTTCCAGTGATAGAAGTTGTAACGTAAGAACCGACCGGCAATGCTTTGTTATCCCAAGTATAGTTATTGATGTCTTGGACGGTATCCAAGTTTACACCACTGTCCGCATCAGAAACAGTGTAAGTTGCAGCTTGTTCGCCATAGTAAGATCCGTTTGGCAATGAACCTGTCGTAACCCCTGTAACAACTGGACGAACAGCATCATAAACAGTTCCATTTTCTACGACAAACGTTTGTGTTGCAATCGCATTTGGATTTGGAACGCCTGCTTTATCCACTACTGTATTAGCTGGAATACGCAATTGATACGTACCATTCGGTAATGGATAATGAATGGATAATGTATTATTCGTAATCGTTGAGTTTTGCGAGTTGTAGTAATTCAGATTGACCGGTGTAGCCACTCCTGTTCGTTGGTCGATAACCGTTACTGAATTGTATCTGCCCATGGCAATATCTTCCGTAAAGTTCGCTACAATCTTTCCGTCTTTGTATTCAACGTTTATGAGCGCAGGAGCTATCGTATCTCGTTCCAATGTTACATTTGTTGAATACAGCTCGGCATTGTTACCTACCGTATCTTTCACATCCGCATCGACAAACAAGACTGCATTATATTTATCTTGATAAAATGCATTTGTCCCTGTTAAAACAACTGTTTTCGCATCTTTGCCTGCAGCTGCAGTTAAATGAGTAATCGTTCCGTTCGAATGAACAAGGCGCGCTTTTCCTGTAAAGGATGCGATGTTCATTTCTTTGTCGTACGTCAATTCAATCCGGTTTTCGCCGATCACTTTGACATCTTTGACAGATGGCGCTACCGTATCTGCAGTAATTTTAATGGATGCTTCCACCGGGTTTGGAGATGCAAAATTGTTGCCATAGTCTTTCACGTTCAGCAATTTCACCGTTGCAGTTGTACCAGCCTCGATTTGTTTGCTTGCTGTTACATTTAAACGGTTCGGATTGGACGGATCGTTAGTGACTGTAGCAACTGTATCATTGACATATGCAATGACACCCGCTGCGTTAACTGGCTCATCGAATAGCACTGCAAATGAATTCGTTGACGTTTTCGCAGTGGCGGAGCCCGATACAAATTTTGGTGCTACCGTATCCTTCGCCTTCAAGATCTCCGTGTACTCCTCGAACTTCCCGCCATTTGCCGCCTGAATGGCATCTGTCGCTTTCACCGCATATTCTCCGTCAAAAATCCAGTCAGCTGTAATTGTTAATGTTTTTCCATCTTCGGATAGGACACCTGTTAGTTTTCCTGGGTTCGTTGTCGAACCGGATACCGATGTAAACATAATGTTTCGTACATGATTGGTTCCATCTAAGACAGAAGACTTCGAAACTGCAGTCGCAAATTTCACTTCGACTTGTTTCGCATTGATTGCCTTCACTTCTGTTACGAAGCGATCATCTGCTGCATAGTCAAACTTCATTTCAATCGTTTTTTCAGCTGTCGCATCACCTTTTGTAAGGGTTACGACATAGCTTCCTGCCTCTTTTCCTTCAGCTGCTTTTGCAGTGACGCCTTTTTCAGCTATGAGAGAATCTACATATTTTTGGACGGCTGCCAATTTGTTTTGAGCAGTTGCCGATGGGCCGCCAGAAACTGTGACCGCACCCGCTTTTATTTGGTCGGCAGCTGCATCGACCGCCACTTGATCCTCATCTACTTTTGGCGTTACAAACGCTTCTCCTCTAAAAACAAATGAAGCCATTTGACCACGTGTTACAAATGCGTTTGGTGAGAAAGTAGTCGGTGTTGTGCCTGTCGTAATATCATGTGCATAAAGTGTGCGGACAAATTCCATATGCCATTGTCTTTCATTAATATCCGTAAATGGAAGATAGATCGGCTGATCCTCCAAATCAAATCCAAGCACAAGGATTTTGGACATTTGCGCTCTTGTTAAGCTATCATTCGGTCTAAATGTATTATCCTCATAACCTGAAATGATACCCTCTTCAACAAGCGCAGCGATATATTTATAATACGCATTCGTCTTGCTCACATCTTTGAAGCCCGGATCTTTCACATTATTTGTATCCAAATCCAATACCATTGCCAACAGCTTTGCCGCATCTTGTCGTGTAATGTTCTGGCCTGGCTTGAACGTACCATCCGCATATCCGCTAATCATACCAGCCGCAGAATATTTCATAACCGCTTCGTAAAAGTGATGGCTTGGTATATCCCTTACATCAGAAAATGATGGCGTTTCCGCCTTTGTATGTACTGGCGCTGCCGCAACAAACGCTCCACCAACTACTGCCGTTGCCAATGTCGCTTTGAATGCTTTTTGATAGCTCTGTTTCTTCATCATTAAACCCCCAACCCCTTTATATAATTATGTTTCTATCACAAAATTTAACGTAATAATAGCAATTTACTAACCTATTATCAGTATAATTTAACTGGAAGTTTTGTGCAACTTGATGTATAGGACTGTAGCAGGATTTGATTTGTCTGGAAAGATAAAAAATAAAAAAAATCCAGCATATCGCTTAAACTGTACCTTATAAGATGGACGTCGAGGAAACTGTTGGGACAACGCATCCCAAGAATCGTACTTTGGGCATTTTAAAGATGAAACCTCTATAAAAGAATGTGTAACATTAGAACAGGTAAAGCAAGAAACCATAAGATATATGACGTACTACAATTATTATTGAGGTCAGTGGAATTTTAAAAAGCTACCGCCTGTAAAATACAGACAGTAGCTTCAGCAATCCTTTACAAAGGGCACAGTTTACCTTGTATAGCTGACTTTCTTTTAACAATAGACAACTTCTGGCGAATACACTATGAATTAGTTCAATACATGCGGAGGCCCTACATCTGGCTCATTTTGAATTTCGATATCAGCTGGGCTCCATGCAAGACATAGCATAATGCCAAATGCAAAACTTAAATAGATGATCCGCTTCTTCAATTCCTTCACCTCCTTTCCCTTGTGAGTCGTTCATAAGCGACAATGCATAATGTCTGGCATTCGTGTGCTAACTTATATCTTTTTCGGTTTGCATAATAGAGTGCCATATGCCGTGACGCATCTTTCAACTCTTTCCATTCTTCATGAGAATAAAAATAACGGATGCACAACAGCATACTCTGTTCATAGCGTTGGAACTCATGAACTGCATGGAACATCTTTGCTTCAAAGTAATTTAATTGCATGCATTCCCTTTCCGACAATGGCATTCGCCGGATTAGCCTAATGATTTCCCCAACTGCCATGAAGTCTTCCATGCTGTTCAATATCGTTAGTTTCATTTTGTACGATATAAATAGATTGGAGCTATTCAATCGCTGCTTCATTTCTATGCTTTGGTTAATCGTTTTAAGTGCGTCATAGTAGTTTTTTTCATGCCATTGGACAATCGCCAAATTGTGATAAAGCCTTGCAGTCGTTTCGTTTATTTGTCCGCCTAATACACTCAATCCCTTTTTAATATGTGGAAAAGCTTCAGCATATTTTTGTTGTTCCAAGTACAAAGCGGCAATTAAATTATAGCAATCGCCGGTGGCAGTCCAATCATGGAGCTCCAAATACCCATGCTGTGCTTTATAAGCATATTGAAGTGCTTCGGCATAGTCATATAAATGATAGAGTGCGAGTGAAATATTGTAATAGATCTTCGCTCTTGTATAATCATCTTTTATCATTTCAAGGGCGTCTTTGAATTGTTCTATGCTTTGTAGATACTGTTTATTGAAGTAATCATACAAGCCTAAGATGTATGTGGATATTCCATTCAGTGGTGTTCCAAGAGTCTTAATTGAATTCCTGGGGATGTGGGCAATTTCTGTAGAGTAGTGTTTCTGGGCTTCGGTTATTTGGCCAGCTTTTACCAGTTCGGCGTATTGTAACAAGTTATAGATAGCTTCTTGCGATAATGATGGAATGTACGTAAATTTGGTGGCATGTTTTGCTTTAAAACGGGGAAGATCTTCCATGTTTTCTCTGAGCAGATGTTCATACTTCATCAATACGCTTTGCAGTTCTGAATCATGCGTATGATGCTTGTACAAATATGGAGCTGGAACGTTAAACCGATCGGCAAGCAATTCAAGAACATCTTTAGAAGGCTCAAAACGTCCACTTTCAATATTGCTATAATGGGAGGCGGAAATAATACCGGTACTCGCCTCCTTTTGAGACAATCCTACTGCTTCCCGTAATTTCCGGATTCGGATGCCGATATGCATAAAATTTCCTCCAATCCATCTTCTTACATTTAATTGTAATGAAAAGCTCATATACTTTCAAGTAAATAATTTAATAATTACATATATTCTAACTTTAAAATTTGATTTGCCGATAGACAAATGATTCTTCCTTCCTTTATATAGAAGAAACGATCTATTTTTTTCTATTAACTTTTTCTTTTTCTCCCCGATTTCATAGCTGTTCAATAGGTTGATTTGCTAATTGTTTTGTCAAATAAACAAATGAAATGTCGTTTCTTCCACGTCCCGCTCTACATCAGTTCATTAATTATGTATTTAACCAATATTTAAACTATTCTATACAAACTGCTATAATAATAGTATGTTGGACAACATACTATTAGAAGGCGGACTGGCCAGCCGGCTTCCCAAAGGAGAAGAGATCATGAAAAAGGTTGTCACATTTGTCTTGGCAGGGTTCCTTGTTGGTAGTACACAGTTTTCCGTCCAAGCATCAACCATCTCGTACGCAGATCAAATCGTCTCCATGCAACCCGGCGTCACAGCGGAAGAACTCGCTGAACAAGTGGAAGAGTTGGTCCTTTCCACCGGTATGAGCGAGGAAGAAATTTACGAAGCAATGTATAAAGAAATTGAAAATCAAAATGAAATGGCAGCTTTGGAAGCAAAACAACTATCCGAAGAATATGAAGATTACTCTGCTTCTGAAGATGCGGAAATCCAAGGTGGCGGCGGATCCGCGCTTTACATCGTCGGTCCGAGTTCTCGTGGGGATTTTTATTATACCCCTTCCGCAACCGCATACGTGAATCATGGGCATGTCGGTTTATACTATTCCAGCAATGTTATCGTGGAATCAATTTACCCTTCAGGCGTTCGCAGTATTTCAGCGAACGTTCGGAAGGTAGATAAAGGGGCTGTTGTTAAATCGATATCAACAACCCTTAACAACAAAAATAACGCCACATCATGGGCTTACAGTCAAATTGGTCAACCATATTCGCTCAATTTCGCCAACAACCGCAATACAGGCCATAACGGTGCTAAAAACTGTTCAAAGTTGATTTGGTCGGCATTCAAACTGAACGGTAACTTGGACCTTGATGTCGATAAAGGGTTCGGCGTATATCCAAGGGATGTACGTGACGCACCGCAAACACAGCTTAAGCGCAAAATTTAAAGTATCGCGGAACGAAGCAATACCCACGACTCCAATGGTGCTTCGTTCCGTTTCCCCTTAGGAGGCGGAAAGCTATGAATAAAAAGTGGTTAATTGGTGGACTGATCTGTTTGATCGCTATTATTTGCGTTTCTTTTTTCGCTTTCAACCGGCAATCTTCTATTTCTACATTATCTTACGAAACATTACCCCCACAGCTTATCGAGACTACAAAAACGATACTATATTTCTCCACAACTGCCGATCAGGATATGAACCGTGACGGACTGAGCTTTGCCGTGTTCGTTGACAATAAAGGTGATACGGATATTTACGAAATGGAAGGGTTAGAGTTAGGCACCGTTCTTGCAACTAACGACGCATTGTTTATGGAGGATCGGAGCAATGTATTTTTGATCAATTCTGCAGGGTTACAAATATTCCCAATGGAAACTGAGGAACATACAGGGGAGGTGACGGGTTTTCAAGATGGACGGTTTTATAGTGTAAATAATTCTGGCTTTACCCAAGATGGCGGCTACTCCTCAAGAGTCAGATTCGGCGACGAAAAAGGCTTTGATACTATGTCCATTCCATATTATTTACATATGTCCGGCATTGCGGACGGAGAACTGCTCATGGTGACGGATGAAGCTGAGGAAATTTCATTGCAACGAATGCCGCTCCAAAAAGATATCGAGATCGAAAAAATCGTTTCCCTCGGTCCACTTGGGGAACGTCTCGGCCTATCGCCTATTATGAAAGAGAGCAGCATGTACTATATGATAATGAGCGATACCGAAAAACTAACTAGCGAAATTTATACGGTCAATGAACAGACAAAAAGCGTCACCACAATTCCATTCTTCACGTTTAAGGATGCCGAAGATTATAGGCTGCGCATTCCATTCAATCTTAGAAACGCATCCGCCATCCATGATGGCATACTGTATTATGTGGACGGTTTAGGAGAAGTTCACATATACAATACTATTACTAAAACCGTTGAGCCTTCTTTCTTTATCGAGGGCATCGATGAGGCCTCTCCATACATGGCAGAGCAAACATTCTTCAAAGACGGCAACTTATACGTTTTCCGCTATGACGCAGATGCGGGTGATGAGAAAACAAGATCTCACGTAATTGACACTTACGACCTATCCTCACAAAAACGAACAAATAAATTAACAATAGAAGACATTGACTCCATGTACACATACGCCAAACAGAAAGGTAAACAAATCACTTCCTATGACTTTTTTGTTCGGTGAGAACAAATATTCTGTCCTTTAAATATTTGTAATTGAAACTTCTCAATTGATTGGCTTCTGTTGTTGAGCTATAAAAACATAAAACGATTCTATGGAGATCGGTAACACAAAAAAATTAGCTAATTCGTCTCGGATTCAATAGTGCCAAGCAAAAAAGAGCAGCACGGCCATTGGCGATTACATTTGCATAACTTGCCTCAATGACTCTGCTCAAAAAACTCAGCCGATCACATTTTTTATCGGCTGAGTTTTATTGATTATGTTCTGTTATTTTCTGCGTTAATCATATGATTTGTTTACGTATCTTCGGCGGTCATAGTTCCTGTTATCCAAATATGCAACCCTATTATCAATCAATTCTATGTCAATACCTTTTTCTTCTTTTCTTCCATTGCCCCAATGATGGTATTGTTATCATATAAATGACAGGCAACCTGTTGTTGTTCATTTATCGATTGCAATTCAGGTCTCTTTGTTTTGCATACCTCCATTGAATACGGACAACGTGTATGAAATGCACAGCCACTTGGCGGATTAGCTGGATCGGGAACGTCTCCCGATAAAATAATTCGTTCTTTCTTCACTTCTGAATTCACTTCTGGGACTGCAGAAATGAGTGCTTCAGTATACGGATGATTAGGCTTCTCAAACAGTTTTTCTGTTGTCGAAACTTCCACTATTCTTCCTAAATACATAACGATAACACGATCAGCAATATGCTCAACGACTGATAAATCATGTGTAATAAAGAGGTACGTCAAATTGTACTCCTGTTGCAACTTCCGCAAAATGTTTATAACTTGGGCTTGTACCGATATATCCAATGCGGATACGGGCTCATCCGCAATGATAAGTTTGGGATTTAAAATCAATGCTCTTGCAATACCTATCCTTTGCCGTTGACCTCCACTAAATTCATGGGGATATCGTTCCGCATACGATTCGTTTAGTCCAACTGCATTTAAAATCTCTTTCACCCTTCTAATTCTTTCATTCCGAGAGCCTATACCATGCACTTTTAAAGGTTCCAATAAGGTCCGCTTAATCGTCCATTTAGGATTTAAGCTTGCATACGGATCTTGGAATACCATTTGGATATCCCTTCGAAACTTTTTCAGCTCTTGCTTATTTAGCGATTCAATTCGTTTGCCTTCCATCTCGATAGAGCCCTCTGTCGCTTCGTATAGTTTAATAAGCAATCTGGCCATTGTTGATTTACCGCAACCACTTTCACCGACTACACCAAGTGTTTCACCTTTATATATATCAAAATGAACCCCGTCTACTGCTTTAACAGCAGATTTCTGCTTTGATAAGACACCTTTCTTCATTGGAAAATGTTTTGAGAGATTGTCAACTTTAAGAAACACTTCTTTTTCATTTTCCTTAAGCATTGACTACAGTCCTTTCTTCCTCATATAACCAGCATGCTACTTGTTTTTCGTCAGCAGCTTGGAAAAATGGTGGCTGTTCAGTTTTGCACTTCTCTTCAGCAAATGGGCATCTATCAGCAAAGCGGCATCCTTTTCCCCATGACACTGGTGGCGGCACTTGGCCGGGAATGAAGGGAAGTTTCGATTGTGGCGGAGTGTTTTTGGGCAAGGATGCAAGCAAGCCCTTCGTATAAGGATGTAACGGATTAGACAAAACCGATTTAACTTCACCGCTTTCTACAATCCTGCCCGCATACATTACCAACACACGATCACAAGCCTCTGAAACCACACCTAAATCATGCGTTATTAGTATCATGGCAGTATTATTCTCTCTTTGCAGTTTTTTCAGTAACTCCAATATTTGAGCTTGAATGGTGACATCCAAAGCAGTAGTGGGCTCGTCCGCAATGATTAGCTTAGGATTACATGCGATAGCAATTGCTATCATAACCCTTTGCCGCATTCCCCCTGACAATTGATGTGGATAGCAGTCAGCAATCTCAGCAGCTCTTGCGATTCCTACTTCTTTCAATAAATTAACAATGACTGCATGCCTTTCCGCCTTTGAGAGGCTTTTATGAATCTTTAATGACTCACCAATTTGGTCACCAACTTTATATACAGGATTCAAGGACGTCATCGGTTCCTGAAAGATCATGGAGAGCTGGTTGCCGCGCAAACCGCGGAATTTCTTCTTGGATACTCCGCTTAAATCTATATCGTCAAATAGGATAGCATCTGCCTTCACTTCACCCGGAGGTTTTATTAAACCCATGACAGAAAGGGACGTTAAACTTTTTCCACAGCCTGATTCACCAACAATTCCTAACGTTTCACCCTCAAATACTTCAAAGGAAATATTATCTACTGTCACGATCTTCTGTTTATTATTCTTAAAGCTAGTAGATAAATTCTTCACGTCCAATATTTTTCGTTTCAAATTTATCGCCTCCCAAGATTACACTAGTGTCCGTAAGGCTTCATCCATTGATTTCAATAACTTTTCTAATTCTGCGTCTTTATGGGCATATGAAATCGCATGATGAAGCAAGTAATTTCCGGAGCAATATACTCCTTGCTCGCTAAGCGCATGTGTGAATTTCTGGTAGGCCTCTTTATTTGATTGGGCAGCATCTCGATAGTTATTTGGTGCTTTGTCCGAAAAATACCAATGAAAATGACCGCCTTTTCCGCGCATCATAACAGAGATATTTTTCTCTTTTGCGCTGTCATTAAATTTCTTAATGAGCATATCGGTTCTACGATCTAATACTTCCAAAACATTTAACTCTTCATAAAGCTCCATAAAAGAAAGCGATGCCGCTAACGATACTTGGTGTCCATTATAAGTTCCGACAAATGAACATGATCCCGGACCAGGCGCTGATTTACCCATTATTTCAGCTTTACCCGCAACAGCCGCCATTGGATAGCCATTGCTAATCGCCTTCCCGAATGTCGATAAATCAGGCGCAACTCCATGTCTGACCTGCAATCCGCCTTTCGATTCTCTAAAACCAGTAAGCAACTCATCGAAGACAAGAATAATCTCATATTTGGAGCATAGATCTTTCAAACCTTGAAGATATTCTTTTGACCCCGGTATATATCCAACATCGATCATTGTCGGTTCAATAATTAAAGCTGCAAGTCTTTCATGATGCGCAGCAAATATACGCTCTGTTGCGTCCAGATCATTAAAAGGTATGACAACTGTACTTTTTACGACATCTTCCTTTAACCCTAATGAACCTGGTAAGGAATTCGGCTCACTTGCATCTCCTGCAAGATCTAAATTTGGCCACGTGCTCACATTCACTGCATCATGCCATCCATTATAAGCACCTTCCACAACCGCAATATCCTGTTTCCCTGTATAGGTACGGGCGATGAGCATTGCATGCATAACCGCTTCCGTTCCTGTATTGGTGAACTTAACCTGATCAGCTGTTGTAACGAAGCTTAAAAACTTCTTTGCCGTTTCAATGCTTAACTCTGTTTCCAAACCTGTAATTATTCCATTTTTAAGACGCTCTTGCATCCTCTCGTTAAATTCTTCATTGTTATGTCCAAGAATGACTGCGCCATTTCCCATAATAATGTCTAAGTAGGAATTATCATCTACATCCTTAATATAGGCACCATTTGCTTCTTTAAAATAGATCGGATGCGGTTGACGAAAGCGACTATTCGAATGCACACCGCCCGGAACAAACTTACGAATGTTTTCATATAGTGTTGAAGACTTTGTCAAATTCATTTTTTATTCTCCTTATCCATATAGCTGCAGTTCTTCAGCTGTTAGCATATTTTGATACAAATAGTAATAGAATTCTTTTTTCTGACTGTCAGGTATTCGTTTATAGGCTTCCTTTACTCCTTCATAGCCTCGATAATATGCATATATAAATGGAGCCCGCAGTGGGTGGCTTATAAAGCGCATCCGAGAATCAATCCACTCTTGTTGTCCAAATGCAAAAGATCTTAAAAACTCTCTCACTTCTTGTTCTGGTCTGTTCAATTCATTCAGCATATAAGATGAATTCATTCCCGCTACAGATTTGATTCGCTGGACTGTATCAGCTATCCGATCATGATCCGTCGTCATCCAATCAATAAACTGCAGACCATTGTCGCCTATTCCTTCAAATAATGGACTTGATGCCGAGTTTGTGATAACCAATGCAGCATCTGCTGGAACTTCTCCTCTTAAATAAGCTTGTTCTCTTACATATAGATGTGTAGTATGTCCTGGAAACACTTCATGTGTCGCTAAGTGTTTCAATGATTCATACGTATAATCCAAATCACCGTTGATGATCATCGTTTCATTGACATAGTCACAATAGGCACTGTAAGGAACGTCATGAACGATTTTCACTTTTATATGAATGTCTTCCACTTCCGGAAACATTTTTTCTACTACTCTTTCTTTTGCTTTACATAACAATTCATTTAGTACTGATTCAATCTCATCGAGAGGCACATGCCTGCTTGCTGTCCACTGTCCGTAATTAGACGATAGGTCGCCACTTAAACCTATGCTTTTAAAATGCACCTGTAACTCCTCATGTAAGTTTGCACATTGAGCTGAAGTGAATGGATTATCATTTACAAATAAAAATCCCCGAACTCTACTAAGAAAATTGTTCAAATCTTTTTTCTTCCAAAGCACTAAGTTTTTAATGCTTTCGATTTGCTTGTTCATATAGAATCTTCTACGTTCATCTTGTATTGTTCTATATTCATGCTGTAACTGCACCAAATCCTCATATACATCTTCTAAACTTGTATACGTTTCCGGCTTGAGCATTGTTAGATTGACAGGTACTATTCCCTCGGAGTTTAACGCTTCTTCTTTTGAAGCGTTGTCATCTGTCATTTGTTTGAAAAGATGATCGAACCCTTGAACGATACGAACAAATTTGTCACCTAACAAAAAATCCTTTTCCTCATATACGATCGATTTCATAATTAACGCTCCGCCGTTTCTAAGTTTCCTAACATGTAGCCATAATCACCAGCGTTCACTTTACCTACAAGACCCCTCATTAAAACTACGATATTTTGTTCAAATGGCGTCTCAATGGTTTCAAGCAACTCAAACGTTTTAGGATTGTAAATGTTCGCTAACACCTGTTTACCTTCGATTTTTTTACCTACATGATCAAAGCTGTACTCAGGCACCAACATTCCTCCTTGTTTTGGCCGTATAATTTGAATTTCGCTTAATACGGTTTGTTTCGAAGTAATGACAGTGTCCCCAGGAATCATGTTCAAATACTTCAGACAATTATTAATGCCTTTAATCCCTCTATCGATATGCTCTTGGAAGTTAGGGCCTCCACCGATCTCAACAGTGACACTCGGAATGCCTTTCTCCGTTGTATATGTCGCAGTAGTTCCCTCATATACGTCAGCAGGGCGATACAAAAGCGGAAAATCAAATGCTCTTGACATCTCTTCTGCATTTTGAATATAGACATAATCTACAATCGGAACTGCCCCACCTGCATGTAAATCAATATAAAAGTCCACTTGATCCAAAAAGTTTACTACGATACTCTTTGCTAATTGCTCACTTACCCAACCATTTTCATTTCCCGGAAATAATCTGTTTAAATTATTCATATCTAAAGGCGTGTTACGAGATAATGCCTCAAATGCCAATGGATTTGCCACAGGCAATAAAAGAAGCGTCCCCGATAGTTCTTCATCGTTGATCGACTCATAAATTCTTCTAATAATTTCGCTACCAATAATTTCATCGCCATGGATTGCTGCTGAAATGCCTAAAGTCGGTCCCGGCTTGCTACCTTTAATTGTATGGATGCCTAATGAAACTTTTTCTCCGTTCGATAAATGCGTAACAGTAACCTCTTCGAATTTTCTACTCATGTCTACGTACTCCCTTTCATCTTCTTTTTAGTTTTGTATCTGTTAAATCTCTAATTCCATCGCCAAGGAGATTAAAGCCTAATACTGTAATCATGATGGCAATTCCAGGATAAAGAGAAAGATGGAACGATTCTCTTATATACTTCATCCCGAAAGCTAAGGTCCATCCCCAACTTGCTTCTGGGGGCTGTATGCCCAAGCCTAAGAAACTTAGTGTCGCTTCCGAAACAATTGCAACGCCAATGCCTAAAGTAGCGACAACAATGATGGGTGCCATCGTGTTCGGTAGAATATTCAGAAAAATTATTCTGAAATCTGAAGATCCTATTGTTTTTGCCGCCTGAATATACTCTTCTTCTTTTATCGAGAGGACATTTCCACGGACAATCCGTGTATAGTTCGTCCAATAGACAAAACCAAGTGCAATAATAACGTTATTTATCCCTGGACCTAACGATGCAACTAAAGCAATTGCTAACAAAATAACCGGGAATGATAAAAAGATATCTACAATGCGCATAATAATCGTATCAATCAGCCCGCCATAATACCCCGCAATCAATCCCAACGTCACTCCGATCACCATGGATACCGCAACTGAAACAATACCTACATGCAATGAAACTCGTGCACCATAGACCAATCTTGTAAACAAGTCTCTTCCATACTGATCTGTTCCTAAAATATGATTTTCTTCTCCAGGCTTCAACAATGCCTTACCCATATCCATTTCATACGGATCATGCGTTGTTAGCAATGGGGCGAAAATAGCGCATAGGACAACGATCGCAACGATTATTCCTCCTATGAATGCTGATTTGCTCTTTAAAAGAAGACTTGCCTTATCCTTTAAATTAAATCTATAAGGTTTTTCTTTCTCTATATTGAGCTCCAATTTTTTCACCTACTTACTGTTGCTGTATTTTTGGATTAATCAACGAGTACAATACATCGATTAATAGGTTAATAAGGGCAAACAATAGGGCTACTACTAATACCGACCCCTGAACTACTGGGAAATCTCGTTGACTAATTGCAGTAATGAGCAGCCTTCCAATTCCAGGCCATGCAAACACTGTCTCAGTAACAATAGCCCCTCCGATTAGATTGCCAAATTGCAAGCCGATAATTGTTACAATCGGGATCAATGCATTTCTGAAAGCATGTTTCATAATGACATAGAAATTTTTTACGCCTTTCGCTTCAGCTGTTCTAATATAATCTTCATTTAGCACTTCTAACATGGCTGATCTCACCATTCGTGTAATAAATGCCGCACTCATCAGCCCTAATGTCAATGCAGGTAAGATTAAGTGCTTTAAACTCTCCATGACATAATAGATATTTCCTGTTTTAATCGTTTGACCAATTGCACTGTATAGCGGATCGCCTCTACCGAATGACGGCAATATGTTTAGATCAACTGAAAAGAACAAGATGAGCAGCAGTCCTAACCAAAATACCGGAATGGAGATACCTAATTGGGCAAAAAACATACTTGAATAATCGATCCAAGAAAATTGTTTAACTGCTGACCAAATGCCAAGTGGGACCGCAATGATTAGTGCGATTATCAGCCCTAAAACAGCTAATTCGAGCGTTGCTGGCAAATGAGACATTACAATAGAAGAAACTGATTCATTTTGGATAAAGGATTGTCCCAAGTCTCCCTTCGCTAATCCAAGCAAAAAATGCCCCAATTGTACAAAAAACGGATCATTTAAGCCCATCTGTTCTTTAAAACGGTGTACTTCCTCTTTAGTAGCGTCTTGTCCCAATAATGTAGTGGCGGGATCACCCGGCACTAAAAATAACAGAAGAAAGACAAGGACTGATATTCCTATTAATACAGGAATTAATTGGACTAATCGTTTACCTATAAATCGAGCCATCTTACCACCCCTAAGAGAAGGGGGCTCTCCCCCCTTTTCCATTTATTGAATTGATACGTCTTTTAAACTGTAAAAGCTTCCATTTGAATAGGGAGTAAACCCATCGACATCATTGCTGTACATGGCGAAGTAACCTTGATACAACACTACATTGTAAGCAACATCTTCCGTTACAATTTGTGCAATCTCCTTATACATCTCTTTTCGCTCATTTTGATCTGCTGAAGCTCTCGCACTTTCTAATAATTCATCCACTTTAGGATTATTGTATTTTCCATAGTTGCTGCCGCTAGTCGAATGGAATTGATTATAGGTGGCGCGATCAGGATCCGTTAAATTTAGCCATCCTAACAAGGCAATATCATATTTTCCTTCCATCAAATTTGCGCTGAATGTAGACCACTCATTTGTTACTACCTCCGTTTTTATACCGTTTTTCTCAAATTCATTTTGCAAATACTCCACCATTTGCATCCGATTTGGATCCTCACTATGCGTAGATAACTGGATTTTAAATAGCTTGCCGTCTTTATCGTAAAAGCCATCCCCATTTGTATCCTTCCACCCAGCTTCCTCAAAAAGTAGTTTTGACTTTTCCGGATCGTAAGGAAAGGTTGGTACATCGTCTGTATACGCCCAAGACGACGGAACTAAAGGAGATAATCCTGGTTGATCCATATTTCGATAAACATCTTCTGAAATAACTTCTTTATTAATTAAGTGAGAGATTGCTTGCCTCACTTTCACATCTTTGATTACATCGCTCTCCTGATTGAAGTTTAAATAAGTAAAACCAAGCCCTTCTTTTTCTTCAACAACAAAGTCATCGTTCTCTTTCATTCTTTGTATGTCTTGCGGTGACAATGGAGAATGTACAATATCAATGTCTCCCGCTTCCAGTGAAGCTACACGTGTCGTATTGTCAGGAATTATGAAATACGTAACTTTTTTCGTTTTCGGCGCGCCTGCCCAATAGTCTTCATTTGCTTCAAACTGTATTTTATTGTTCTTGTCCCATTTGACCATCTTATACGGTCCTGTTCCAATCGGTTCAGAAGCCATTTTCTGTTCATCATTTTCAGCAATATGCTTCGGCACAATTCCAATGTCCAAATAGCTCAATAACGGCGCATATGGCTGATTTAAATTAAACTGAACCTTGTATTCGTCAATCACTTCCACTGATTCAATTGGTTGATACATAGATATAAACGGTGCTTTAAAATCCGGATCTAAAATTTTGTCAAAAGTATACTTAACATCCTCTGCGGTGAACGGCTCACCATCATGAAACTTCACATCTTCTCTCAGTGTAAACACCCATGTTAGCGGGTCTGGATTGTCCCATTCAGTCGCCAATGACGGCTCTGGTTCCTGTGTATCAGATAGACGGATTAATCCATCAAAAACGATATCAGTAACCCGTTTTCCAGATGATTCATTTGTCAGTCGGGGATCCATGGAACCCGCATCAATATCCAATCCAACACGTATTTCGCCTTTTGCCTCTCCCGATTGCTCGCCATTAGAAGCACCTGTGGAATTAGGATCCTCATAACTGCATCCCGCAATGAATAGCATCAATACAAGCAAGCCTGCAAACAAACGTCCTTTTTCGATTTTCATGTTCTTATTCTCCTTATACTCTTTCTTCTTCCAATATGAGTAGTTCTTTCGGTAATTTGTTTAAGCATTCCGATCCAGTCTTCGTAACAAGAACAACATCTTCAATTCGAAGACCATAATTTCCTTGCAAATACAATCCAGGACCAACAGTGACGACCATCCCCTCCTTTACAATTTCAGTATTGTTGTGGTGAATATATGGCAATTCATAAGCCTCAATTCCAATACCATGCCCCGTGCCATGGATAAAATATTGTTCGAGATTGTATCGTTTTAAATAGTTTCGAATGGATCGGTCTATTTCCTTCAACTCAATTCCCGGCCGAATGATATCCAAGGCAATTTGTTGGGCTTCAAGCAAACGTGAATATAATGTTGAATAGGCTGAAAATATTTCCGATCGTGCAAACATTCTTGTCATGTCTGAACAGTAGCCATTAAATTTTGCTCCTATATCGACTAAAAGAGGTTCATTTGGAAGAATCATTGTATTTCCCGCTTTGTGATGCGGATTTACGGTATTAACTCCTGATGCAACAATAGGAGTAAACGAAACTTCATCGACCTCATAGTTATCAAAAAAGGAGACAACCATTTGCGCTATCTTCTCCTCAGTTGTTGGATAGGTTTGCAATTGAACCGTTTGGAGCATAACAGCATCGGCAATTCGGGCAGATTGCGATAATGCATTGATTTCATTCTCGTCTTTTATCTCGCGAAGCCTTTCAACACAGTCGGAAATAGATAGTGTAAGATCTTTTCGATTTTGAATGATGTAGTACATGGCAGAGGAAACTAAGTTTTCATCGATTCCTACTCTCTCATGCAAAGGTATTTGTTGTAATATCAAATCGATTGGATAATCTCCGTCCCGATAGAACGTGACATGAAACGGAAAATCCTCTGCAACGCCTTCTGAGAAAATGCTGTTTACAAAAAAACGGATATCTCCTTGTGAATTAATCGTACAAGCAGAAATTCTTTTGCCTGTATCAAATGTAAAATGAAACAAATATGATAAATTCTCTTTAGAAACAAGTACAAGGCGATCCAGTTTCATTTCGTTCATTTTCGCAAGCAGTTTTCTCAAACGTTTATTGTTCATTCATCTTCCTCCATTGTCTCTCGATTTTTTTAATAAAAAAGGGCAGAACTAAAAAGCATCTTGCGCTTTTTAGTTCTGCCCGGGTTTGAAATTTTTGGTATTGAGAAGGGATGCTCCTCAACAAAAGATCAAGCAAGCGAACTTTATTCTGTTTTTTATGAGTATAGAGTCAATTGAATTAACTGTCAACAGGTATTTTCATACTTTTATAAATTTGAAACTGGTTATAAGCATCTTTCATCGCCATCACAATAGCTTTCTTCCCTAATCCAAAATATCTTTTTTCAAAAATATCTATTTGCTCCTCGATTCCTTCTCTTAAACAATGCCCTACAAAGATTGTATTAATAAAGTCTGTGCACATATTTGTAATGAATGTACTTGAAGCATTAATAATTTTGTCTGTCCTTGGATCAACCTCAAAACCGACCCCCATCACTCCATACAAATTTTTAGCTGCCATCCCATCAGGGAGACGTGAATATCCAGTACAAATAATTGTATCTTGCGGTTTCAAGTTAATCCCCCCAAAAATGTATTAGCTAAATCACTCGATTTATTTTATAATTCCGAACCTCGAGATAATAATACCACAATTCAGAACATCAGTAAATATAGAAATTTAATAATTGAGATTATTATATAACAACTAAATGTTATTTCTTAGACGTGCGACTGACAGTGGAAATTCTTCTTGAACTTGTAAACATAACACTGAAAATATGTAATGAATAAACCTTAAAAAATCCAAATCAATTCGTTCTCTCTAAAAAAAGACGTACTGAATTATGAAATAGGTAAAAGTCTTTTTATCACCAGTTATTTATGAAACCAATTTTATAAAGACGGTCTCCCATTCAAAAGGAAACCGCCTTCTTATATATACGAATACACGTTTCAATTGTTAAATAACATTTGTGCATCTATTATTTTATTTGTATATTTTTATGCTAAACCTGCCACTTCCTTCAATATGTCCAGTTAGTGTACATCTCCATTATGATTTCTTTTTAATAGGAAACCAAAGTTCCATCTTCATATGGTCGATCTCTGTATCATCAACATCATCATGGTATACTTCTAATCCATAGTCAGCGGCAATTTGATATTCTGATTGGTCGATCCACCTATAAAGTGCATCATACAGATTGCCAGCTTCCCCTTTCGGTCCTTCATATGTTGTAATTGCGTACATATTGTCAGGGAATTCGACACCTTCCATTCCTTCTGGCGGGTTCGATAAATCATCCACTTCCACACATGCAATCCATGTAAAAGGATCTGTATCCGGATTGTAGTTTGGTGGATCCATATAAATTCCATATCCAACTGTTGGATTGATTCGATTGTTAATTTCATCGACTCTTTTATTGAAATCGTCATGTAAAGTAGTAATCAACTTTTTCCTTCGCTCATCACGCAATAAGACAGACAACTTCATTCCCATCACTTTGAAGGTACTTTTACTTTCTGTTCGAATATCCATATTCTTTCTTCCTTTCTTCCCTTTTTTATTCATAATGGAAACTGTCCTTTTACAATGAATTTTTCAATAGAATACTTCTTCAGTATCAATTCCTAATAGGTATGGTAATTTGCAGGCGGAATAAATCACTATAAGCTTGACGAATGCTGCTCTATTATTTAATGACAGGAATCATCATGTCAAACTCAGGATACGGATCTTGGATCATAGGGTATTTTTCAAAACGGGTTAACCCGTCAGGATTCGTTTCTTTATATTGATTTTGATGAATC
Organism: Sporosarcina sp. USHLN248; assembly: GCF_037144575.1. Lineage (NCBI taxonomy): Bacteria > Bacillati > Bacillota > Bacilli > Caryophanales > Caryophanaceae > Sporosarcina > Sporosarcina sp. USHLN248. The sequence goes on along the minus strand of NZ_JBBCZC010000018.1, from coordinate 43,172 downwards.
CAGCGATACATATTGTTATAGGATTCCTTCAAAGTCTGCCCTTTATGATGCTTGCATTCAGCATACGTGAAACGTGGAACTGAAATGATTTCCATTCCATCGGGGATCTGCTCCGTCAACTTTACTTCCACGGCTGAATCATGAACATATGTTTCTCCTCCTTGCTGGGCATGGAAGGATATGTCGAGAAGAACTTCCGAGTTTACCAAAGTATTGATATCACCAATGCGTTCTATCATTAATTGCTATACAGCGCAAATCCCGCCGGCGCCCGCATCAGCAAATGTTCCTTCCCATTTTATTCCGATCGCCTGAAATGCGCTTTTGATCGTTAAAGAAATATCATTTTTTGTGTCATCAATCTTTTCTCCTTCAATTATTCGATGCATCACATTGCACGTTGAACCGATTTCCGTCAATATCGGTAAAGTCTAAAAACAAATTTCCTTGCCCATCATCGTCTATTTCTGTCACTTGAATACCATAGGATTTTAACCGTTCATACAATTGATAGATATCTATCGTTTGCAACCCGATAACCCCATGTTCCCGTCCATTTTGCTCAAACTGAATAGGGCTTGCATCCTTCGATTCCAGCAAAAACAGCATCTGCCCTGAAGAAAAATTCAATTGAGCTAATTTCTCGTTTTTCATATGCCAAATAAATTGCAATTCCAATACATCCCTATACCAAGCAACCGAACGTCTAATATTTTTTACTGGAATTTGTACATACATAATTTGCTCGATCATTTTGAACCTCTCACCTTTAATTTTCTCTTCAGCAATCCTTTATGAAACAGGAGGCCAACCGCTCCAAATATCGATTTTGTTGCCATCCATATCATAGACATAAAAGTTTTTACCACAATCGTCATTGTCCACAATCTCAGTGATAGTTGCACCATTTGCTTTCAAAGCCTCATATAAACGTTGAAAATTGTTTACTTCCAAAGTGATTGAGCACTGTTCTGTTCCATTAATCTCCGTAAAATTTGCATTGACTGCATTTTTGCTTTTAATTAAAAAGATAGATTGTCCTGAGTTTAGGACAAGTTGTGCTTGATCTGCATCCTCTTCAATCGGCCCCATTGTCTTCAATTGCAAATGCTCTTCATACCATTTCGCGGATGCCTTTGGATTGTTGACCGGCAAATAGATCGTTTCAATCTTTTTTACGATTTCTCCCATTTATTCATCCCCCATTTTGACATACTATAAGTACTCATTTAATGAACAAAATGCTCTTTATATTTTAATCTCCCTTCCCGTATTAAAATAGTACTGCTTGAACTCAAAAGAATGATGCTTTCTTATGTAGTTAAATTATCTATCTAACTTTGATTATACAAAGTATATTGACTAATCTAATAAATTTGTCATATAGTAGAATTTAATACGGAATTGTTATTTGCGAGAAAATAAATAATGAGTACAAGGAGAAAATCCATGAAAGATTATGGTAGGACGATTCGAAAAATTAGAGAGGAAAAAGGATATACGATTCAGCAATTATCAGAAGGGATTTTATCTACTTCCTTTTTGTCCAAATTTGAACGTGGAAATTCAGACATAACTGTAAGCTACTTTTTTAAAATTTTAGAAAAACTCTCCCTTTCGTACGATGAATTCCTATTCGTCCATAATGATTTCAACCTTGATAATTTCGAAGTCTTTTTTGATAAAGCAGACCAAGCTTACGTCAGTCGGGATCTTTCCCAACTACAAAATTTAAAAGAAATTCACTTGGAAAAATGGAGAACTACTAATATTGCAGCATATCGCTGTAACACATTAGCATTAGACGTTTTAATAAGTATTTTAAAAGACGAATTTGTGAGCGAAAAAGAAGCCGTTGCATTTTTATTTGATTACCTTTTTAAAGTAGAAGTTTGGGGGTATTATGAATTGCGGTTATATAGCGCCACAATGTTCCTTATGCAACCAGAAATGGTTTTAACACTTTCCGAAACAGCCTATACAAAAAGCATTTATTTAAGAAAGCTCTCAAAGGTAAATCAAATTATTATCTATATCCTTTTAAATACACTCACGTATTTATTGAGACATAAGAAATATTTAAGTGAATGCAAAGTATTCATAGGATATTTAGATGAAATTTCGATCCCGGAAAAAGATCTTCTTTCACGCAATCATTTACTATACTTGCAAGGGATTTACGAAATACAAAAAGGTAATCAAGAGAAAGGCATAGAAGTCGTTCAGAAAGCGATTTCCATGTTTAGGGAATTAGGTTCAACGGGTCTCTTAATTGAAAGAGAAAATTATTTGAAAATCATTTTGAAGAACAATGAACGTTAAGAAATGGTTAGGATATTTGTTCAAAATGGAAGACGCTCATTAAACAAATGAAAGCCAGTCAACACCATAACGACTGGCTTCATTTTTATATTCAACACACTCGTTTCGTTATCAACGAAAGGTAATTCACACTCTCACCCCCAACTCTCCAACCTCCCCCTCAACTTCTTCAAAATTCTCTCCCTCCGTTTCTTCACCCCCGCCACACTGATGCCGATTCTCTTGGCACACTCAGCTTGGGTGCATTTGTCAAAGAATAGCCATTGCAACAATTGCCGTTCTTCCTTTGTTAAATTGCCTAAAGCATGTGGAAGAAGGGCAATCGATTCGTTTTCTTCTACCTCTTCCCCACCGATTTCTCTAATTAATATTTCGTCTTCTGTCGGCATCGTACGCTCTTCCACACGGCTTTCTTTTTTCATTTCATCTAACATTGCGCCGCGAATGGATCGGTATGCGAAAGGCGTAAAATTTCCTTTTTCCTCGTCATAACGCGTCCAAGCTTGCCAGAGGGCTACTCTGCCTACTTGCCGATACTGTTCATGGTCTCGGTAAATATGCAATTGGCGAATGCATGCGGAAATCATTGGTTCATATTGCGTTAACACGTCTTCAAAATTCAACACGTAGTTGACCTTTCCGATCGTGCACGATTCAGTTTATTCCCGGGTGTCTTCATCGTAGAGGGAAGTACGATTGAATACCAATTCGCATTCGAGACATTTGACATACTAAACGTCCACTATAGACAGGTGAAAAGAAATAGTTTAATGATAGAATCTTGAAATTAATATGTATTTTTGTACTACTCGAATAAATTGTATGATACTATATAAATATGTGGTATTAAATGAATAAGTTTGTAAATAAGGGAGGATCAGTATGAAAGATTACAGTTTATACCTTGATCATCGAGCATTGGCACTGCAACATGTCCATACCGGTGAATACTTGTCCGAAATTGTTACAACTCATGGAGTCTATCACTCAAAGTTAAGCCCTACCACATTGCTTAATCGGGCATGCCTTCGCAATCACTCTTCAATGAAAGGTCGCGAGGAGGCTGTTCGAAAAGTGTTCGGTTTCGTACAGAAGCCGCCATTCCTCATCTCGGAAGATGTAGGCGTATTTCCGATCATGTCATCCGAACATCCGGAGTGCACTTGGATTTTCAGTCACTTCTTCAATATGGAGGTGCTTGGAAAGAAAAGAACAAAGCTCATTTTCATTGACGGCACGGAGATTATCGTTCCTGTTTCCCATGACGTTGTTATTAAACAGAAAACAAAGCTGCATACGCTTCTTAGCCATAGCTATCAATTAAAACAAGCTTACTTCGCTGATTATCCGCACTCATTCGTAATGGAAAGAAGCGACACAACCTATTCAACGTCCAGCAGTAAAAAGAAAAGAAAAAGGTAGCTACGAAAAACAACCAGCCATCCTTACGAAAATTTCGTCGGGGAGGTTGGTTGTTTTTTTATATCTATTTATTACACTTCAAAAAAATGTTCGAATCAGTATCCCTTTTGAACCCTCCTCTCTATATAGAAAGTAAAGGGGGAATGAAACATGACACATTATTTAAAAGCATACGCACGCTTCACTACAATTGAGGAATTGGACGCAGCAGCAGAGCAACATCTCTTCCGTCACTATGATCATTTAACGAAATCGGATCGCCAAGTGCTGGACATCATCCGCCGCTACTCTGTGAAATACGGCGCAGCACATTTAAAACATTGTACGATTGAAGAGGCAATCGGAAAATCCAACGTCACTGTAAGACGCGCAATCCGCAAATTAGTCAAACTAGGCATCATCGAAAAAGTTCACTATATCCGTCCTGTCATGAGCGGGTTAGGAGCTAATATTTACATTATTTTGCCTGTCGATGACCATGGGAAAATGAACGATCGTAACAATGGCAACAAACCGCATAACGACACGGAAAAAGACAAAGAAACAGAGGACGAAGCTTTTCTTTCTAAATCCTTACAAAATAAAGATCTTAAAACCACGTCTCCTATGGAACTATCAAGGTTTTCCACAAGCCTTTTTAGCAAAATGAAAAAATTGCTTGCCCGGACGATCGGCAATACAAAAATAGCCCGTGAACTGTTTGGAATCCATAGGGCCATTTCGGGAGGCATGCTAAAGTTTGATATTTACAAAGAGGACAAGCATGTGTTTGAAGAACTATCATACCGTGCACTGCTAATTACAGTAATGGCGACAAAACGAAAAGCGATCCGCAACTTGCCGGGATATTTCAAAGGTGTGCTGGAAAAATTGATTGACGAGACATACTTCAACGATATTTTTATGCTATTTGATGCACCAGTTGAATATAGTGATCGTATCCTCTAAATTATCCCATTATATTATATTTTCAAAGTGATTTTTTATCAACAAACCCTCCGATACTTCACAAATAGCTTTAAATATCAAACAATTTACAACTGTCACCATCTTGGAACATTGTAAAAATTATAATATTCCTATAGCATTTTAAAGCGCTTACATGTTATTCTTTATATAGTAAGGAGGGTTTATATTGTCAAAATTAACAAAACAACAAATGATTGATAGCGCTCCGCAAACAGGGTTCTTCGGACACCCCAAAGGGCTATTTACGCTATTTTTCACTGAATTTTGGGAACGCTTTTCGTATTATGGGATGCGCGCGATCCTTGTATTCTATATGTACTATGAAGTTACAAAAGGCGGGCTCGGATTAGATAAGACCGTCGCACTTTCAATCATGTCGATTTATGGTTCACTTGTTTACATGTCTGGAATTATCGGTGGATGGTTAGCCGACCGAGTCTTCGGAACGACCAAATCCGTTTTCTACGGCGGTATTCTCATTATGTTAGGACATATTGCTTTGGCGATTCCAGGCAACTTGGCACTATTCTTCACATCAATGGTACTGATCGTACTCGGAACAGGTTTATTGAAACCGAACGCTTCCAGTGTTGTCGGAGACTTGTATGCAGAAAACGATAACCGCCGTGACGCCGGGTTCAGTATTTTCTATATGGGTATCAACTTAGGGGCATTCATCTCTCCGCTCATTACAGGTGAATTGATGAAGACAAGCTTCCACTTAGGGTTTGGTGTGGCAGCTGTCGGAATGTTCTTCGGTTTAGTCGTATTCGCTATGACAAAAAAGAAAAACCTTGGACTTGCTGGTTCGCAAGCTCCAAATCCATTGCAGCCATCTGAGAAAAAACGTGTTTACACGATCTTCACGGCATCGGCAATCGTCATTGCAGCCTTAGTTGCAATCTCGATTCCACAAGGCTGGTTGACGTTCGATTCATTCGTTAATCTCGTAGGAATATTGGCTTTCCTAATTCCTGCAGCTTATTTTATCGTAATGTATAGAAGCCCGAAAACAAACGAGGTGGAACAGTCCCGTCTATTAGCTTACATCCCACTCTTCTTGGCAGCTGTCCTATTTTGGGTAATTGCTGAACAAGGAGCGACGATTTTAGCACTTTACGCAGATACACGGACAAATTTAAACTTCATAGGTATTGAGCTTTCACCGGCTTGGTTCCAATCGTTCTGGCCATTGTTTGTTATTTTCCTTGCACCGTTGTTCGCTGTGCTTTGGACAAAATTAGGCGATCGTCAGCCGTCCATCCCGAAAAAGTTTTCATTAGGACTGTTGTTTGCTGGGCTATCTTTCATCGTCATTTTATTGCCAGGCTATTTTGGTGGAACCGATACGCTCGTTAACCCGCTTTGGTTAGTGCTTAGCATTTTCTTCGTGGCAGTCGGAGAATTATGTCTCTCCCCTGTCGGTCTATCAGCAACTACGAAGTTAGCGCCAGCCGCTTTCTCAGCACAAACGATGAGTTTATGGTTCCTTTCGAATGCTGCAGCACAAGCATTAAACGCACAGCTCGTTAAGTTTTATTCCGCAGAAACTGAAGTGCTTTACTTCGGTTCAATCGGTGGAGCTGCAATACTTTTCAGTATCGTGCTATTCCTTATCTCGCCACTAATTCAGCGATTTATGAAAGGCATTCGATAGTTCATAACAAAATATGCTATACGAAACACCTCTCAAGACGGTTGAGGTCACCGAGAAAGTTCACTTGAAAGGGCTCCATCAAAAAATGTTGATTTGCGTTCCAAGCGGACACTTTCCGTGGGGCGGGCGGAGAGCCAATCAAACAGCGCAAGGTTTGATTGGCATTATTTCTGCGCCTTTGGCAGAAATAATGCATCCGTTTCTGTGCTCGTACCGCTCCGCTTTTATTCACAAAGTCCGTTCCATGTATCGGCTTCGCTTATCCCACAGGAGTCGCCGCTCTACACTCCAATCAACAGAACTAACCTCAATAAAAAGAGAATATAGAAATGTGAAGACAAAGCGATCCACTTCCTTTCATCGGGAAATGGATCGCTGTTTGATTGCATAGATAACAGATTAAAAATTAAACTATAGTTACTCTATCATTCAATTATCATGGTACATTTGAATAAACCTTTTAACAATTACCCCTGAATAATATTGATCAAATCATAAAAATAATATTTACGATTCCGCTTCCGATCATCTCCAAATACCATTCCTAACTGCTCTAATTCCTGTAGTCCTGATCTTACTGTCTGCTGTGTAAGACCTGTATAATTAGCAATTTGAGCAGCATTTGTAATAGGTGAGTGAAATAATGTACCCCATACTTTTCTTGTAGAATTCTTAGTGATTCGCTTGACACCTTCTTTGAACAACTGTTCAGCGCGATCCAATTTTTCATACTGATGATCTGCCATCCGAATGGTTGCATCCATAAAAAATACGATCCAACCTTCCCAATCCGGATTTTTCCTGCCTATATCACGGATACCATTGAAACTTGTAAGGTAAAAAATACAATGAAATTAAACTTACTTTGCTGTGCAAATGATACACTACGTAGTGAGATAAAAAATAAGTACATTACTAATTCTACTTTGTTATTAGAACCGTTCAAATCGCGGATAAATAGGTAAAAACGATGCTATTTCAGCTTTTAGAATGATAAGATAATATAGTGTAGAGAAGGGGTGAATTGATTTGAAGAAATACTATACGCTATTGTTTATAAGTTTATTTGCGCTTGTCCTGGTCGGCTGTTCAGATCACATTAAAACAGTTGACACCAAAGAGGCGGAAGCAATTGACGTCTCGGATTATTTCCCGCCAATCGGCATGATGAGAACATATAACCAATACGATCCCGACGGAAAAACAGTTGAAGCGATCGATACAGTAAATTTATCGATCAACTCTGACGGGCCAGACACAGTGTACATTCATGAGAAAGGCGGAATGGCTTCCGAGTCCATTAAGGAATACGCCGTTAACGAAAAGGAAGTTCGGCTCGTTTATGTCGTCAATGCATTGAAAAATGAAGAAACGGCTATTGTAGAACTGTCCAACAAACCGAAATGGGAAAAGAATGACAGCGACAAATCAATTAGTTATTTGACTGCAACCGGCTTGACTGTTGAAGTTCCGGCCGGCAAATACGACAATGTAATTGAAGTGACGACCGTCATCCCAAATGACAAAAAGGGTCGCAAAACTGTACATTATTATGCGCCTGAAATCGGTCTCATTAAAACGGTATTCGGCTTTGAAGACGGAGACAACTTTACATTTTCCGAGTTAAAGTCTTTGGAAATGAAAGAAGATACAAGCGAGGCAGATCATCAAGTTAAACAAGATGAAGAAACAACAACCGATGCAACAGAAGATGAGGAAACTACGAGTGCAGATGCAAAAGAAGGCGTCTATTCGAATAAGCAATACGGATTTTCATTCGAAATGCCTGCCGACATGTTGAAACGATTGACTGCTGACACTGGCTCTTGGGATTCTGACGCTATCGCAACAGTCGATTTCACTTTCACCGATACAGACCGGTCAATTGAACAAAGTCTCTTCAGCATTATCGTTTTTGAGAATGATGGCAATGCTGACAACTGGGAGCATACCGTTTACAAATACGTCGGCTCAAATGATTCCTACATATTCGCCTATACAATGTCGAGCGAACCGAATGAAGAGATGTTGAAGCCGGAAAATGAAGATTTGTTGAAGAAAGTGCAACAAATTGCAGAAGTATCCCGGCAATCGATGGAGACGTTTGAGGCAGAATGAATGATGAGGATCGGCATGTGGATTTAGCACATGCCGGTTTTTTATTGTGAAAAAACGTTGCTTTTATAGGATTGGAGGCTCTTTGGGAAACCCCTCCCACAGAGCCTTAGCTGTTCTGCAAGAAACACTAAAACGGACTTTTTTAATCGCAAATACCTTCAATGTCTAGATATCCGTTCGCTCCATCCCCTTCAGCTCCATAAAAAGAAGCACCGACCCAAGTCTTCTGGTATGGATATCGTCAAAAACATCCAAAAAAACTGGAGGTGCTTCCTATAAACTTTGAAGTCCCTTGCTTAGGCATCACAACGGATCATCAACAGCTGTTGTTAGTCAAATGACCTTAGATTTTCGCCACTCTCTACAAATCTTCACGAGTTCGATCAGCTTCGAATTACAATCGAAACTTTCCAACCGCCTCTTGTAATTCTTCAGCCATATAGGATAACGAAGATGCCGACGATGCGATTTCTTCCATAGAGGCTAATTGTTCCTCTGTCGCGGCTGAGACATCCTGACTTTGATAAGTCGTTTTGTTAGCTATTTCATCAATTGCTCGAACGGCCTCCACTACTTGTTCTGTTCCTTTCGTCATTTGCTCAATTGATTCCGATACTTCTTGAATTTGATGAGAGACATTATACACAAATTGCTGGATCTGTTTAAATGAATTCCCTGCATCGTTTACAACATTAATGCCCTTTTCAGTCTCTTCTGCCCCTTTATTCATGGACGCCACTGCTTGTCGTGTATCCCCTTGAATGGAAGAGATAAGGTGACGAATGGTCTCCGTTGATTTTGCCGACTGCTCCGATAGCTTTCTCACCTCATTTGCCACAACTGCAAAGCCTTTTCCATTTTCACCGGCTCTTGCCGCTTCAATGGCTGCATTTAAAGATAAAAGATTGGTTTGGTCTGCAATATCAGATATTACATTCACAATTTGATTAATTTCCTCTGAACGTTCTTCTAATGAATAAATGATTTTTCCTAAATCCGTAACAGACTCATTAATGGATTGCATTTGTTCAACAGATAGTTGTATTGCCTGTTCTCCATTCCTTACAATGTATAGTGCTTCATTGGACGTGCGAGAAACGTTTTGGGAGTTCTCTTCAATTTGATGAATTCCTAAAGACATTTCTTTTACAACTTCAGTTGTTTGTTTTACCATTTCTGTTTGCTGCTCCGTACCGATTGCCACTTCTTGAATTGCATTCGCAACCTGTTCTGTCGCTTGACTGTTTTGTTCTGAGCTTGCATTCAACTCTTCTGAAGAAGATGCCAATAGCTCCGCCTTTTCACCAACGTTCTGAAGCAACTGACGCAATTTAAAGGACATCGTATTATACGCCTTTGCTAATTGACCGATCTCATCCTTCGATTCAGTCAAATGAGTCTCCTGAATGTTCCCATCCGCGATGCTCAAAGATAATGCAGTGACATCCTTTAACAAAGTTATTTTCTTTCTAATCGCCAAATAAAATACGGTAATGCTGATTAAAATAATAATAAGTGTACCAACGACAATAATCGTCTTCACAATGGCCAAATCTTCATAAAACTCATCTTCAAATACAGTAATTCCTATATACCAATCCCATGGCTCAAAATGTTCCATATAGGTGATTTTTTTTCTTGTCACGCCGTCGTCACTATTAAAATCATCAAAATAGACATAGCGATCCTCTATATTTTCAGCAAGCGAACCTTTTACCATCTTTTCTCTATTGGTCGTATCTTCCGGAATATCTCCGACTGGATTACTTGGATGAACTTGGGAAGAAAAATTTCCATCATACCCTAAGATATACCCTTCTCCCTTATACAGAAAGTGAGACTTCTTATAATCATGTTCTCCATTTTCAAGCTTCGGTCCACTCAATAGGATTCTCGCTTCATCTTTCGCTTCTTCTAAACGAATGCTACCATTTTCCACCTGTTTATTGATTGCTTCTAATGTCGCAAAAGAGCTATTTACGATATGATATAATTCTTGTTTCCCTGCATTAATCAACTGATTTTTAGCAACATAATAGCTAATTGCCCCAATAATAGATACTGAAAACACAATAATAACAGTGAGTAATGATAACATTTTTACAGAAATACTATGCCACCGATTTTTCACAGCTCACCCTCCTTAAATCTCCAAGTATTCCACTAATGTCCATATCCATCACCTAATGTTTGTAGTATATAAAGGTAATAAAAATAGAAACTACCGTTTTTCCTGATTCTTTTATTATGCAATCAGACATGTTTTACAATCGTTTCATATTGCATTAGTGATATTGTTTATATCGACTGATTAATATAAAATTATAGTCTTTTCGACACACATCGCTTTTTCATAGTTTTGGTAATTAGAAGGATCAGCTTGTTGACAAACGCTCGCATACTGCGTTGCTCGTCTCGCTCGTCCCCTCATGAACCTAAGTTCTATTCGGGTCTTCGCTCGACTTCGCGCCTTGTCTGACAAGCGTTTTCAAGCCAAGCTGGGCAAACACCTATCTCATGACTACAAACCTTAAAAGAACATATATTTTTTCTAAAAACATTTGCTGATCATTTACAGTGTTCATTCCCTTATGATAAAATCAATTTCAAAAGTTTGATAATTATAAAAATAATAAGGAGGGAACTTATGGGGAGATTAATTCATTTTGAAATTCATGTAGATGACATGGAACGTGCAAAGAAGTTTTACGGAGAGGTGTTTGGCTGGTCCTTTCAAGATTGGAGCGATTATGCAGGCATGCCGTACTTTGGGGCAGTTACGGGCGATGATGCTGAAGTAGGTATTAACGGCGCTTTAATGAAGCGACAAAGCGCACCTCCTGAGGTTGGTCAAGCCTTAAATGGGTATGCATGCACAATGGCTGTGGAAGATTATGACGTTACAGAAGAGAAGATTTTAGCAAATGGCGGCGTAGTAGCCAAATCGAAACACGCCCTCCCTGGATTGGCGTGGCAAGGGTATTATCACGACACGGAAGGCAATATTTTCGGGATTCATCAACCCGATGAACATGCGAAGTAAGGTAAAGAAGTCCCCTCGTTTACTACAGCCGAGGGGACTTTCTGTCATTTTAAATGTTTATCAAAAAACTCGATCATCGCATGATAAAATTCAATGCGGTTTTCTTCATTTTGGAATCCATGTCCTTCATTTTCTTTTAACATGTATTCAACATCGATGCCTCTCTTCTTCAAAGCTTCCACGATTTGATCGGATTCAGCCTTGTTGACACGAGGGTCGTTTGCACCTTGCGCGACAAATAGAGGTGTTTTAATTTTATCGGCATGGAAAACCGGAGAAACCGCTTCAAGCAATTCCTTATCCTCTTCTGGATGGCCGACTCGTTTGTATAGATCGTTTCTCATCGTTTCCCAATATGGCGGGATCGTATCGAGTAATGTAAAGATGTTTGAGACGCCGACATAGTCTACAGCTGCCGCATATAAATCCGGAGTGAACGTAATGCCCGCTAATGTCGCATAGCCTCCGAACGAAGCCCCGTAAATGCCGATCCGATCAGGATCTGCAATGCCTTGATCGATTGCCCATTGGACGCCATCTGTAATGTCATCTTGGATTTTCAAGCCCCATTGCTTATTCCCTGCATCCGTGAATGCTTTTCCGTATCCAGTGGAGGAGCGGAAGTTTACTTGGAGAACCGCATAACCACGATTGGCAAGGAGTTGTACTTCCGGATTATACCCCCATACATCACGTGCCCAAGGGCCGCCATGCGGGTTGACGATCAACGGCAATTGCTCTGGCTTCTTATTCTTCGGCAATGTTAAATAGCCGTGAATCGTCAAGCCATCTCGGCTTGTGTACGAAATCGGATGCATATCTGCAAGCGTTTCCCGGTCTAACCACGAAGCCAATTCTGTCAGTTTAGTTAGTTCTTCCGTTTCTGTATCGTAATAATAATAGGTGCCATATTCCTTGTCACTTGACACGGAAATAATAAACTTCGTCAGTTCTTTATTGTAATCTTCAATAGACAATTCACTTTCACTTACGTTCAATTCATCCATTAAATTATTAAAGAGGTTTTCGAATTTTTCATCGAAAAACACGTAGTGAAGTTTATCCGTAAAATAAGCACCTGCTAATATGGCATCTGTCGTGGAGTGATAAAAAACGCCTGTAACATCGACGTGGGGGTTAGAATAAAGAACTTTTTCATTTCCCTCCAGGTCAAGGACGACTAATTCAATTTTATCGCGCTCCTTATTAGACAATGCATAAATGGATTTGTTATCTTTCGAGAATGCAATGGGTGAAACCATATCTCCCGCTTCCGTTTGGACAAACGGTTTAAATTCATCCTCTTCCGTTTCGCGGTAGAGAATTGTACTATCCACCCCATCTGATTCAATCGCAATTCGAATTTTACCTTCATGATCAGCGAGCCATCCAGCAATATTGCCTGGGTTTTTTGCTACATGATCTAATTCGCCGGTTTTAATATTGAGTCGATACACATCATAGACAGTCGGATCTTCTTTGTTCATTCCAATGAGAATTTCATCTTCGACATCCGTTAAATTGCTAATTAATTGAACACGAACACCTTCATATGGCGTCAAGTCACGTTCTTCCTGACCGTTGAAGCTGGACGAATAAATATGGTAGTTTTCATCACCGCCATTGTCTTTTACGTATAAAATGTGGTCGCCCTTCCAAAAGGATGCTGCGATATCCCGATCTTTTGAGCTTGTTACACGAATCGGCTCATCCTCACCATTCATCTTTTTAACAAAGACATTCATACGATTTTCCCACTCGGAGCTATATGAAATGTACTCTCCATCTGGTGACATCTCGAAACCGAAATCCCCAGGGTTCTTCATGAAATCTTCTACCGAAATTTCACTGACCCCTTTATTATCGATTCCTTTTAACATGTATTGTTTAGCGTTCTCAAGAATGCTTTCCATTTCTTCTGCTGTAACGGTTTCATCCGCTTGACTATAAACTTTTAAAAGCCCATGAATCTTTGCGGATTGCATGTAGTCAGAAATCGTCTCTTCCTTTTCCTCAATGCCAAGAGCCCGGACTAATACTTTAGAAATGTCGCCTTTCGTAATATCCTTTGTAGAGCCTACTTCAGTGTCCCCAGTCCAACGCTTTACAATTTCCTCTCTCATTTCTTTCGACCCGTGTTGATACGTCAGTACGTCCAAAGCAGATTGGATAAAATCGTCTACGGATACAGGAGCCTCCGCTTTTACATTTTCGGCAACACGAACAGTTTCCCGATCGATGGTCCGAATTGAGTCGTTCGCTTGAGCACCTATTGGATAAGTCACTATAAGCGCTGAAGCCATTGCTGCAAGTAACGCTTGTTTTTTCACTGGTAAAATCCCCCTTCAACTGTATTACTTACATAGTACACATATACAATAAAGAAAGTCAACTGAGTAAGTAGACTTTTATAACAATTACGAAATGAGTGGAGAATGGTTTCATTTAAAATGGAAATTTTTAGATCGGGAAGTTTGTAGAAGTAAAATGTTAGTATTTTTCTTAAGCGAAAAAGTATGTATGCAAACATCGGTTATGGATGTAAATAATCAAATGTAGGAAGGCTGACCCTTTCAAGAACCTGTTCACTGTTTTTGACTTATCAATAAACGTTTTCCCATTTGCTCAATATGTTGTAGCCAAAAGGTATAAATAATATCGACAAAAACGCTTGGATACACTTCCAGGCGTTTTAAGGTACTCCCCCTATCCCCGTTTCTCCGGAAAAGCTATAATAAAAGTATTATTCCATAGAACAATTAGGAGGGATAAAAACGTCATGATTTCTGTAAAACATGTAAAAGACGCGAGAGAACGAATTAGCGGTATAACCCCTACCACACCAATTCTACAGTCAGAACAACTCTCGAAAATATGTGGGAATCAACTGTTTTTAAAATCGGAGCACTTACAAAAAACGGGTTCTTTTAAAATACGTGGAGCAAGCAATAAAGTCATCCATTCAATTGAAAACGGTGCAAAATATGTAACAGCTGCGTCATCTGGCAATCATGGCCAAGCCGTTGCCTACGTTGCCAATCAATATGGTGTTCCAGCAACAATTGTTGTTCCTGATAATGTGAGCAAGTGCAAAGTGAACGCCATCAAAGCATACAATGGCAAAGTCGAAATGTGCGGGACAACTTCTGCAGAACGTTTGCCAAGAGCACAAGCGATTGCCGATCAAGAAAATGGCGTATTCATCCCCCCTTATGACGACCCATTCATTATGGCAGGCCAAGGAACGGTTGGTTTGGAAATGTTAGAGCAAGTGGATCAGATTGACGCCATCATTGTGCCTGTTGGAGGCGGTGGACTTCTTTCCGGAATTCTGACTGCCATTAAAGAAACGAATCCGAAAATCAAAGTGATCGGCGTAGAGCCTGAGATCGCTAATGATACCTACCTTTCATTGCAAATCAAGAAAATTACCGCAATCAAGTCTACGACTACCATTGCAGATGGTTTACGAACGAACCAGCCCGGTGATCTCACCTTCCCTGTTCTTATGAAATATTTAGATGATCTTGTTCTTGTGAGCGAGGATGAAATCCGCCAAGCCTTCAGTTTCGTTATGGAACGCACGAAACAACTGATTGAACCGTCAAGTGCTACAACGATCGCTGCAGCAATGTTTAACAAACTGAATCTCCAAGGAAAAAACATCGTAACGGTTATTTCTGGTGGAAATGTTGATTTGGAAAAGATACGTCAACTAATTGTAGAGGTTGCGGAATGACAATACGCTACGAATAATTAAGAACCTAAAAAGGAATCCAGTATTTACTGAATTCCTTTTTTGGTAGTTATTCGCTAATTTTCAAGATAGGCGTAATGACTTCGCCATTTTTCGAGTCTTCAAACGCCTCATTAATTTGATCAAACGGATAGAACTTAACTAATTTATCGAATGGGAACATTCCTTGTTTGTAGTATTCAACCAACTCTGGTATAAATAGCCGTGGCACGGCATCGCCTTCGATAACACCTACCATTGTTCTACCTTCAGCCATAAGATCTTCAAAACGAGAATATCCTCTTATTACATTTTATTGCGTATGTTTCCCAAACTATATACCCTCATTAATCCGCCACTCACTGTGAACAAAAACTTACTCTTTCACACGAACATTTATTCGTTTATAATAACTACATACGAATGAAAGGAGAGGTACATATGCATTCAATAAACTTAATTCTTTTAAATTTCAACGAAGTACGCAGAAGAAGTAGAAAAGTATGGACATCGATTCCACAAGAAAAACTGAACTGGAAGCCCGACGATGAGGCAATGACTTGTTTAGAGATGATTCGGCATGTGTTAGAAAGTGAGCACTATTACCATTTAGCCATTCAAAACCGAGGCAGTTTAGAAGTGTTTAACTCTCCATTTGAAAATCGACCTTTTTCTACTGTAGATGCGGAATTGGAATTTGCAGAGCCCTTTCGAAATCAGTTCATAGAAACGATTCAAACCTTTTCAGAAGAAGATTTATCTAGCATTACAATTGATCGTTCTGATACGGGATACATAAGAAGCTTGGGGGACATGCTGCTAAGAGTCGCCTATCATGAATCAATTCATACCGGCCAATTGTTAGATTATTTACGAACGGCAGGGATCCCAAGAGTTAATATTTGGGATTAAATGATCTACCTTGGATGCTATGCATTTTTGCGATTACACTATTTTAACCGGAGGCTCCTACAATGAAATCCAACGACTTACAAACTTCAGTTGTATTAGTTGAGTACAACGATACATATGACGAGCATTTAGTGAATTACCATTTACCAGAAGAACAACTTCAATTTACAAGTGCGCCTTTAGTGAAAATTAATAACCCGATTGTTTCTAACACTGCTAAACATATCCTGATTCTCGAAAACGATGTTCCAGTAGGTTATTTTGCTTTAGAAGATGGCGAAAAGCTTTTAAAGTATAGTAATAATCCGAATGCTCGTTTACTAACATCTTTCTCAATTGATTTTCGAAATCAAGGAAAGGGATTGGCCAAAATCGCGTTGCAGCTTTTACGTGAGTTTGTTAGAAAACACCTACCTAATACTGACGAAATTGTCCTCGGGGTTAACAAGAAAAATACGCCTGCGCACAATCTCTATTTAAAAACAGGATTTGTTGATCGGAACGAATATTATGAAGGCCCAAAAGGTCCGCAACATATTTTGCATTTGAAGGTTTGATGAGTGCTTGAAAGCTTTGGAGGGAGTATTCACCAATTGGACGAACTAGCTTAAATTTGTAGGCGTACTCATTGAAAGAGACTTCAACTCCCTATTTTGAAAAATAGTTATAATAAAATGATATACAAACGAATATAAGCCCCTTTCCCACATTTTTTGTGGAACGGGTGCTTATTTTATTCCTCCCATTTTTCTCCTCTACAATGACACAATTTTGTGGGCAAGGTTGAATTACATCGATGACTGAGTCGCTATTTTCGCTGTTGCACTATTATCCAATTGTAATCGCCTGAAAAGTAATCTACCATCTCCCTGTAATGGTTGGTTGTTTTTCCACAATTTTTTATTTTTTCTGTCTCTACTTCATCCTTTTAAGACCACTTCATGTGAGACTCCTTTTTACGGTCATAAAAGCTTTCATTTCAGTGTTTTAAGTGTATTTTAATTTCTTTTAAAATGGAAAAAATATAATCCTCTTCCAAAATAAGTTTACAGACAATTATCAATAGTCCTTGCAACTCAAAAATGATTATGCTATATTCGTAACTGTTACACATATACTTCAATTCTGAAAGGATATTCGTAATGGATGAAATTCACATTAAGATCAAGTCTTTACGGCAGGAGCGTAATCTTACGCTAAAGGAATTGAGTGAACAAACTGGATTGTCACTCAGTTTTTTATCTCAAATTGAAAGGGGTGCATCTTCCTTATCCATCACCTCACTTAAAAAGATCTCTGATGCACTTGGAATCCATATCAATTATTTCTTTATGGAAGAAAATCCACAGCAAAATTACGTTGTTCGTGCAAACGAGCATCATAGTTTTACAACAAGCTCTGGCAGCCAAGAATATACAAGACTAACAGGTACGTTCAACAACCGGAAATTGGAGCCTTTAAAAGTTGTACTGCCGCCACATATGCATGAGCAGCATTCCTTTAGCCACAATGGAGAAGAATTCTACTACGTGCTAAAGGGCGAAGTGATTTTCTATTTGAATGAACAGAAGTTTCATTTGTTCGAAGGAGATACAATCCACTATCCTTCCAGCTTGAATCACCAATGGGAAAACCCGCTTTCAACGGAAAGTATTGTTTTAAGTATCGTGACACCAATCATTTTCTAATACAGGAGTGTGAACAACATGAGAGTAGCTACAGATATCGGGGGAACTTTCACCGATTTAGTGTACGTGGATGAGAATGGGAATATCGGGATTGATAAAAGCAGTACGACTCCACCAAACTTTGAAAAGGGTGTGTTGGATGTCATCAAGAAAAGCGGTGTCGATCAGTCGTCCATCTCGATGTTCATTCATGGGACAACCGTTATCATCAATGCGTTAACGGAAAGAAAAGGGGCTAAAACAGCTCTGATTACAACGAAGGGATTCCGTGATGTATTGGAAATTGCTCGAGGAAACCGTCCGGATCTCTTTAATGTAAACTATGAAAAACCGACACCATTCGTTGAGCGATATTTGCGACGTGAAGTAGATGAGCGCATGAATTATAAAGGTGAAGTGTTGCGCGAATTGAATGCGGATGAAGTTAAAGAGTGCATTGAATACTTTAAAAAGGAAGGCGTAGAGGCAATCGCTGTTTCTTACCTCCATTCTTACAGAAACCCTGCACACGAACATCAAACTGTTCAACTAATTAAGGAACTGTGGCCTGAAGTGAAAGTTACCGCTTCGAGCGACATTACACAGGAATGGCGGGAATATGAGCGGACAAATACGGCTGTGTTAAACGCATACGTGCAGCCTGCAGCTACTACTTATATTGACCGGCTTGAAAATGAATTAAAAACTCAGGCGGAGATTGATCAGCGATATATCATGCAATCGAACGGCGGTACAACTAAGTTCGATAAAGCGAAAGAAGCACCGATTAATATGGTTGAATCCGGACCGGTCGCTGGTATTTTTGGCGCAGCTGTTTTAGGTGAAATGATCGGAGAAAAAAATATCATTGCGTTTGATATTGGCGGAACGACAGCCAAATGCTCACTGATCGAAAACGGAGAGGTGAAAGTATCCACGGATTATTACATCGAAAGAGATAACCGAAGTGCTGGCTATCCAATTAAGACACCAGTCGTCGATATTGTTGAAATCGGTAATGGCGGCGGCTCTATTGCTTGGATTGACCGGGCAGGTTCCTTGAAAGTCGGTCCGCAATCTGCGGGTGCCAACCCAGGTCCTGTCGCTTACGGTCAAGGCGGAACTGAACCGACAACGACAGATGCAAATCTGCTCACCGGACGGTTGTCTCCAAAGAATTTTGATTATAACGTAAATTTAGATGCCGTTCGCTCTGCAATTGACACAAAAATCGGAAACCATTTTGGAATTTCACCTGAGGAAGCGGCTCTCGGCATCATTCGGATTGCCAACTCCAATATGCTGAATGCGCTGAAATTGATTTCAATTCGAAAAGGTTACAATCCGCAAGATTTCACATTGTTAGCTTTTGGTGGCGGTGGCTCCATGCACGCACCGGCATTGGCACTTGAACTTGGCGTTAAAAAAGTAGTCGTGCCGATTGCGTCACCTGTCTTCTCCGCATGGGGCATGCTCATGACCGATCTTCGTCACGACTATATTCAAACGTATATTAAGCGGATGAACGATTTGGCACCGGAAGAGATTGATCGCCAGTGGGAAGAGATAGAACGCAACGCATTGCAGCACTTCAGCGAAGAAGGTATGGAAGCGGAAAATGTAGAGTTCCACCGTTTTGCCGATATGCGTTACCTTGGACAAGAACATACCGTGAAAGTGCCTGTTGCAAACGGCAAATGGTCGGAAGAAGTGAAAAAGCAAGCTATCGAAAACTTCCACAAGCTACATGAAAAGAACTATACATTCAAATTGGAAGATGCCCAAACGGAAATCGTCAACCTACACGTGACGGCGTTCGGGAAAGTTGAAAAACCGATCATTTCCAAAATTGAACGAACAAGTTCATTGGCAGAAGCGAAAAAAGAAGACCGTGACGTCTATTACGAAAATAAAGGCTGGGTTCCAACACCTGTCTACGACAGAGACAAGCTGCCGACAAACGAAGTGATTGCAGGACCTGCGATAATCGAAGAAAAAGCGGCAGTCACGGTCATTTATGAACAGCAAAAGCTCTATTTGGACGACTACGGCAACATTATCATCGAAAAGGAGGACAACTAAGATGACCAACACAACTAAAATCGATCCGTTCACATTGGAAATCGTAAAAGACTCCCTATTGGCCGCCGGTGATGAGATGTTCGTTGCACTAGCACGGACGTCCATGAGCCCGATCATCTATGAAGTGCTTGATTATGCAAGCGGCCTAACCGATGCGAAAGGAAACCTCTTAACACAAGGAAATGGCGTTACGGGATTCATCGGCATGCTAACGTTCATGGTAAAAGAAACATTGAATAAATATCCGGGCGACCAATTGAAACCTGGCGACATTATTATCATTAATGATCCGTACCAAGGCGGGGGCTCACACTTATCTGATGTCGGTCTCGTCATGCCAATTTTCTATGAAGGTGAAATCATTGCCTTCTCTGCAAATAAAGCACACTGGACAGAGGTTGGAGGCAAAGATCCAGGTTCATTCACGAACGACTCGGTCGATATTTTCCAAGAAGGTCTCCAGTTCTCTTGCCTTAAACTTTTCGATGAAGGAAAAGTGAATGATGCGATTGTTGAAATCATCCGTTCAAACGTCCGCTTCCCTGATCTTTCGCTTGGTGACATGTGGGCGCAAGTCGCTGCACTTCGAACGGGTGATCGTCGTTTGCAAGAACTGTGCGAAAAACATTCAAAAGAAACGATTCTTGCTGCGATCAACTACTTGCTTGATCATGGCGAAGAGATTGCACGTCAGGAATTGAAAAATCTTCCGAAAGGAACTTTTACTGCCGAGGACTTCATCGACACGGACGGAGTTGGAAATGGCCCTTTCCCGATTAAGGTGAAAGTGACGATTACGGATGATGAATTCATCTGCGATTTCAGAGGAAGCTCTCCTCAAGTAGTAGGCCCTGTAAACTGTTCCTATACAGGACTCGTTTCAGCGGTTCGGACGATCTTTTTGGCAATTACAAATCCTGATCAAGACGTAAATGACGGGGTTTTCCGCCCATTGAAAGTAATCGTCGATCCTAAATCCATCATGTCGGCTGAACGACCAGTTCCCGTTTCCAATTATTTTGAAACGCTGCTTGGAAGTCTCGATCTTGTTTGGAAAGCGATGGCACCGCATTTGCCGAACCGCTTGACAGCAGGCCATTTCTTATCTGTTTGCGCAGTAACATTGTCAGGCACTCACCAAGACACAGATGAGCCGTTCCTCATCGTTGAACCATCTGTCGGCGGCTGGGGAGCTTCGGACCGGAAAGACGGCGAGTCTGGACAATTTTGTATGGCCGATGGCGAAACATACAATGTGCCTGTTGAAGTTGCCGAAACGAGATACGGCGTTATGTTGGATGAATACAGTTTACGGCAAGATGGCAATGGAGCCGGGGCAGGTAAATACATCGGCGGTAAAGGAGTCATCCGTTCCTATCGTGCCATGTCAGACGGCCAAGCTGTCACTGTGACATTCGGCCGCAATCAGTTCCTACCATGGGGAATTGCAAATGGACGCGATGGTTCACCGAATGAATTTTACGTCGTCACATCAGATGGGGAAACAGACGGACCTTATGGTGTCTACCCCCGTTATAAATTGGACACGAATGACGTCGTCCGCCTCATGACTGGCACTGGCGGAGGATATGGCGATCCGAAAGAACGTCCGGCGGCTCAGGTTGCAATGGATGTAAAAAATGATTATTTCACGGTGGAAGAAGCACGTGAACATTTCTTAGTCGAAGTTGATCCAGAAACATTTGACTATAAAGAACTGCCCGGAAGATAACTATTAGGAGGCTACTAAGAATGAAGAAAAATACACCACAAGAGACAAAAGACATCGTACAAAACTTATTCCATGATCAATATCCCGGAGCGGAAGTCAAATTCGGATATGTATCGGTACCGCCTGGCGAAAGACTGCCAAGCGAAGGCACTACGTTTCATGAAGAACAAGAATACTCTTTCATTATAAATGGCACGCTGAAGGGCGAATCTGGCGGTGTCCCTTATGAAATTACAGCCGGAGAAGCTTCTTTTATCCCTGCCGGTGAGCCCCATTGGAGTGTAAATGAAGGCGATGAACCGGTAGAAATCATCTTTGCGCTCGTAAAAGCGTAAGTTCGAATTCTACAACAATGGTGCGCTCACTGCAAGACGTTCGAGAATATCCGTTCTGCGACTGTCATTTTCGGTTACCACAAGGACGAATGCCGTACAGAAATTGAATCTCTTCATCCTCTTGCAGCCGCCCATTTTGAGCAGCCAAAACCATAAGGCCGAGGCTTCTATTCGCCCCAGTCTTATGGTGGAAGGCAGCTGCGATTGCTATAACGTGAACTGACCAATTAACCAATGAATTGATAGTAAAAATGATAACACTACTGCTCGAATGCATAGTTTTTTACGGATAGGCTGAGAGCCCAACACATCTCGAAATGTGGGCAGCTCAGCTTTTTTCATACAAATTCACGCAACAAAAGGGGTGTAAGGATGGAACAACAACAAAATCAGAGCCATACAGATACAGATTTATTGGGCAAAGACAATGCGCTAGCTCCAGTCCCTGAAAATGAACGGCAACATTGGCTAACACCTGCGATGATTTTCGGAGGCTTGGAATTCACAATTCCGGTTCTCATGGTAGGTGCTTCCTTAGCGGCGAACTTCGGTTTAAGTAAAATATTTTTGATTTTAATTATTTCACTATTCGGATTCCAATGGGTTGGGAATGCACTACAAGGCTATATTGGTGCGAAAACGGGACGCTCCTCGTCCGTCATTGCCAAATCCAGCTTCGGTTCCGTCCAAGCAAGGGTTATTGTCGGTTTCACGATCTTTATCGTGTCTTTAGGCTGGTGGGCGTTACAAACTGCAGTAGCTGGCAATGCAATGTCCGCAATGTTTGGCATTGACTACCATACGAATTGGTTCGGATGGGCACTTGTAACAACGATAGCTGGATTTCTTTTCGCTCTCCCATCCATCATTGGCTATAACTCTATGAAATGGACGGATTATCTTGCAGTCCCTTCCGGCCTTCTATTAATTATCGGAGGTATCTATCTTTCTATGAAAAACACTGGATTTGATGCGATCCTGTCATGGAATCCAGAACCAAGCATGACCATTTTAGCCGCAATCAGTTTAGTAATTGGAGTCAATGTTTCCCAATGGGTAATCGCTTCTGACTACACGCGTTATGCCAAGCCGAAATGGAAAGATAATTGGTTGATCCCGAGTGGAATTGCGGTCATCGGCTTCCCTCTCTTCATCGTCGGTGCGGTCATGTCCGTCGGCGTTGGGGATGCGGACATCGTAAACGTCATGATGAACTTAGGATTCCCATTCTGGGGATTCCTCATCTTATGGCTGGCAACTTGGACATCTCAATTGGTTAATAACTACAGTATGGGACTTGCTTTGGCAAACGTGTTAAATGTAAACTCCGGCAAAGGCCGCGCTCTATTGACATTGCTTGGCACAATATTGGCTATTATCGTAGCTCTTATGGGGATTCTTGATTACTTTGAAGACTTCCTGTACTTGACCGCCCTTCTCTATCCTGCGATTGGGGGCATTATGATGGGAGACTTTTTCATCATTCGAAAACAAAAATGGGTTGAAACTCCAGGGTGGAACTGGATGGCGACAATTGCTATTATTGCAGGCGTAGCGGTCGGTTACATCACTCAATATGTATATCCTACCGGATTACCAGCAGTTCAATCACTACTCATTTCACTCATCGTTTACGTCGTTGCAATGAAAATCAAGAAAAACATTGCACCTGATCAATTCACAAGTTGATCGATTTCATCTAAAAGAAGCCGATAGAAAAAAACGAACGACTTTAAAGAAGCCTTGGCCGAAAAGGATTAAGGGAGCAATAAAAAGGAAATTAAAAACAAGCAGTCCTCTCACGTTTTTTATCGTGAGTCCTGCTTGTTCTATTAACAAAAATATTTGGCGCTATAATGAGTTAGCTCGAAAATCCTGATCCATATCAAGTTTACAAAATCGTTTAGGTTTCAACGATAATTCCCTTACGAATTATCGTTGGAGCCAATTTGGGGGTATCTTTCAAAGTCGAAGATGTAGGTGGGTTCATGATTACAACATTATATTGGGCGCAATTATTCGTTCTCTTGTTCATCAAACCACCTAATCTTCGATGACACTATTTTTCTTTTTTCGATTGTCATTCAAATATCACCTTTAATTAAACCCTTCCTAATTTATTGCCATTTGTAATAGATTTCTGTGACCTGATGAAAATTATCTTCCTTACACGCTAATAAATTTTCATCAAAAACAGCTATGTACGAAGATGGATCGCACTAACCCGATAAAGAAATCATGACAAACGCGAAGGAACATGAACGTCCTGTTCATCATTGAACTGTCACCCCATCAAAAGGCACAGATTCACCATTGACATGAACATCTATTACATCATGTTCTGGATCTGTCGTTAAATAAAATGTATGTTGCTTTACAACGTCATCTTGTAGATTGGTTTCATTAAACTTTATTAGTACAGTATCCCCTTGTGTTTCGAAATCTGCTTCTACATCACCACTTGAATGAAAAACAATATAATATCCCTTTCCTCTATCAGTGATTGATTGAAGTTTTAAATTCGAATCAACTTTATCTTGCACCTTATTAGGTACATTATCAATTTCGCTAAAACTCAATTTTGATGAATTACAAGCCGATAAAATTGAAATTAACAAAAGTACTAATACAAAAGCTTTCTTCAAACCTTTCACTCCTTCCGCCATGTAATTAGATACAAGCGTTCCACTTCTAAAATAGATATATCTATTTTAAGCTTTTTATTTCTATGGATCTCGCTTCTTTTATTTCTTCTGGTTGAATTTTTGTTCCACCATTAACATATTCAGCTCTAAAACTACAGATCAGGTAAAGCTTCGTCTCATTATAATAGACACCCGTTATACCATCGGGAAGGATTACAATCCCCGCCTTCTCTAAACCTTCTCTGAAAACGCCTTGTCTAAAGGTTCACCTACTTCAACATCCTCTCCTGGCATTTCCCAAATATCTGGGCGCGATGTTCATTACTAAAGCAGAAACTGAAACAGAATGTTTTGGAGGTTGATATTTCACTTCATATCGGTAAAACTTTTTTCCGATAAAGGTCTGCCCCGATAACAATGGAGGAGTCCTCTTTACTTATTAATAAACCCCTATTTGGTATTGATGATGAACATAAGGGTCCTATTGCGTCAGAAAAAGCCAACAGGTCACTGTTGACATTAATTTTGCTTATTAAACTTAAACACCCGTTTAATATTTATCGCATTATCAATGGTGGAATCCCAGCTTCTGTTATGAAATAAGCGTATAATGTAAATGCCAAAATTAGAATCGCAATAGCTATAACTATCATTGATAAAACGGGTTTGAACTACTGTTTTAAGGATTTAACACCCATGATTAAACTTAATAAACTTATGATAAAACAAACAGTCGCACCAAATATACTGTTCATTCTTGGCAAAATAGCTCCGAAGAATAAAACAAAGAATAATACTTGTAGACCTATTCCAACCCGCAATGTAAATTGTGTCTGAACCATCTTCTCTACACCTCAATTCAAATTGCACTTGCCGCATTAACATGCAAGTTCAAAAAGGCAATAGTCATCTCACTTCATATATTGATGGAAATTAGTTTCTTTTGGCATTACTGATTTAATAAATGCTATATCTTTTTCATCGACATTGGTTGCAAAAAATTCCGTACCCCAATGTTCGGAACTAAAAATAGCGGTGGCATTTTTACTTAAAAAAATAGAGAACCACTTTATCTTCCCCTCAACATTTACATTGTTACACCATAATAGATGATTTACTAGATCTGGAGCTACATTCCCCTTGAAAATAGTAAGATTGTTTTCTAAATTTATTTCAAATGAGCCTTTGAGTATAGATTTTGTTTCCTCGACAACCACCTCCTCTTCACTCCAACAATGGATTTCTATATTATCTGATTGTGCTAAAAAGTAGTTCATTAATGGAACCCAGTAATCATTTCTTTCATCCATATTAGATACACTAAAATACAGTTTGTAGATCAATATTCCACCTCCAATTGTCTACTAATTGTCTACTAATTTTCGACAACTGTAGACAAATCCCTTCTTATGGCATAAAAATAACGCTCAACGCTATCTTATGCTACGTTAAATACCTTTCTTATTTTCAAGAATCTTCGATTGCCTGACGATCGTCCGGATTCGTAATATCATCAAGGAGATATACTTCATCAGTTTTCGGATTCAGACCACCATTCCTAATTCGTTTTGCAGCTATTCTAACTACAATCGGATTTACTATTAAATTCCTCCTGCTTTGGAATCTGCCACAAATAGTAAAGTGTCCTCTAATCATTGATTTGCTGTTGTTTAGGCGTTAAAATCTGCGGTATTTTCATCTCAAAAGTAACCTATTTTTTTCGATTTGTCTGATTCCTCCCAACGCCATACTGTGCACCCACGGGTATTCGAACTTCCTGTTTCCTTACATATAAAATAACGCAACAAAGGCAAACGTTAGATGCCTTCATATTCCATAATATAATCTTAGACCACTTGCTTTTAATTCGAATTCGTAATGTCTATAAGAACATGGACGTGGGATACTACATAATTAGCTCTTCAAATTTAATAACCGTTATAAAACTTGTAATGTAATCATTCTTAGTCCTATGTGTCATATATTATGGAAGAATTGAGTTTTTAAGCTCATTCATTTCTCGATATTGACATAAAAAATAAAAGAAAGGAGATATAACCATTTCACATGGTATCTCCTTTCCTAATGATAAAAATGTAGTTCTAATGCTTCATAATCATTTTGATTAGTTAATATGCTGATTGCCTAATTGTTGGGGGATTCATGAAAACCAAGTTATCTTTAACTAATGAATCCTCACCTCAGAGTCTTTAACCGTGGTACCTATACCAGCACACTTCGGGCATTCTGTACCCTTCTTGCAAAAAAGAGTGGAAGGTCAATCGCTTGGTAGCGCATGTACATAAGGCGTGGAATGTCGAATAAGCAGTAGTTGTGAACGGTGGTCAGAACAAGCCCATTCTGTCGGAGTTTCGTTAACAAAAGAATTTATTTCGCTTTCGAGAACAACGGTTTCGCCTCTGCACCTTGCGTCTTTCCTATTGTTATAATCGGCCAATTCCTTCACTTTGCCGATGTAACGACAACACCCACTATACACAGGCCGACCCAGAAATATTGGCCGGCTCGTAGCATACTAATTTATTGTACATTCTACTCCCAAACCACAGTCGGATTTTTCGTTACACAATCAATATGCACGTTTGTTTTAATAGTACCTCCAAATGTGTGGTTGGAGCCGAATGCGATGTGGATTGTGTTGTATGCTTTTTCATCTTCAAGAATATTACCAGTTAAGCGGGCTGCATGGTTCGTTCCGATGCCAAGTTCACAAAGATACCGTCCATCTCCATCACCTAACAGTGTGAGCAACGTTTCTCCATCTGTTCCCGTCGCATTCACGAGACGACCTTTTTCAATCGTCAACACTACAGGATGTTCAAGTAAGCCTATGCCGGCAATTGAACCGTTGATTTCAATCGTTCCTTCTGCTTCGCCTTCAGGTGGAGCTATGTAAGCTTCCCCGGATGGGAGGTTTCCAGATGCGCCCGGTTCCCTGAACACGCCTGTGCTTGGGACTCCGTCTCTACCTTGTACAGGAATGACAAGCTCATAATTCTTTCCAGTTCGAATCGTAACCATTTTAGCTTCTGTCAGTTTTCCTGTCATTTCCATTGTTTCTGCTTCTACTTTGCTGTAATCTGCTGACATTGCTCCATGTAAAAACATGTCTTCGGTAATGCCAGGCATCGTGATAACGCTTATTCCTTTTGCATTTGCATTTTTACGCGCCACCGTATGTGTTAAAGAGTGCTTCGTTAAACAGAAAACAAGTTCATAATTCAGCATTTCATTTGCTGTTTCTTCCGGCGGCTCTTCTCCCGACTTTTTCCGATCCTCCATACAATGAGTGGTAACCTGCCAACCGTCATCCTTTAACGCCTCTGCAAATTTCCTCCCTACTTTTTCTGTACTTCTATCCATTAACACCAAAATACTCACATTTTTTTCTACTGCAAAGTTGTTCACCATTAATGCAGCAACAGTTTGTTGGAAGTCATTCATTGTTTAACATCCTTTCGTTTTGATAAATACACACTGTATAAAACGAACAATAACGCAATTAAGGTTCCAATGCCAACCGGTTCATTCAACAAAAAGAAACCTAATAGAATCGTCGTTAACGGCATTAAATAGGTAATCGATAAGGCAAAAATAGGGCCTCCTGATTTCACAATATAATAATAGAGGAGATTACCCGCACCTGAATTGATTGCACCTAACAGAAAGAACAAGAAAACATTTCGAAATTCACCTAATCCTCTATAACTTGCAGGCTCCATAAGCAGCATAAGAGGAGTGGCACATAATGTACCCATGACCATCGTAACGAATGAGAGTGTTACGACAGAATATCCGTCAAGGAATCGATTCGTTAACACCGCTGACAGTGCATATAAACTAACAGCTAAAAGCAACATAAGTGCGCTTGTGAATTGAACGTTTCCTACTGAAGAAGAACCAAAGAGGAATGCAATGAATATGCCAGTGAATCCAACCGCTACACTTGCGATCTCCTGCTTTTTCACTTTCCCCTTCAGTAAAAATAACGTAAGCAATACGCCAAAAATGGGCCCGGTTGCATTTAATACAGCGCTAATTGTTGTATCCAAGTGGCGTAAACTACTGCTCATTATCATCCAAGGTACGCCTGCACTGAGCAAAGGGATTCCCATTAATAACGGGAGCTTCTTCCACGATAACTCCTTATACCCTTTCCTGACAACGAAAAACGGCACTAGCAGGAGGGCTCCGAACAAACATCGAAAAAAGACAATCGATATAGGATGGAACTCGGGCAAAAGTAATTTGGTGAAATAAAACGTAGATCCCCATAACAAACTAAGTACGAGTAATGCGATCGTTGGCAAACTACTCCCCCTATCCTAACATGGCTGATTTTCAAACGTTATAGCATCCTAAAACGAGCAAAACAGCAGGACTTATCGCGATTCTCGCGTCTAATGGCGTCCTAACTGTTTTGCTACGATTTATCGTTCGACTAGTGCCTTATTCAGCGACATACTCGGCAATGATCCGGGCTACGAGTGTGCGAGGTAGAAGGACTGGCAGACCGCTTCCCTTAACAGCCTCTGATTTATGTTGTTCATTGTACCCCATACAATCCAACACAACTATGTCGGCGCCTTGCTTCTGTAATGCACGGGCTGCTCCAGCAATGTCGCTTTTCTCGTATGGCGAAGCAACCTCGGTAAATATCTTTAACCCTTCCTGTTGCCATTTCGAAAGCAATGACTCTCGCTGCTCTTCAAGTGGAATGATAAGTCCAAGAGATCCTGAAGGCAGAAGTGCACGAACGATATGATTTAAAATTTTGTCAGGATAGACAATCGGCTTTTTCGCTTGCAACGTCGGAAAGTCTCCAGTGCAAAGCATTAGCACAATATCAACTGTCTCCTCAAGCGCACTCATCTCCGCTTGCAATAATGGCAGTAATTTGCTCTTGCCAATTTTGACGGATTTCCCGTCACGCATCCTTGAAATATACGTTGTATCCCATTCATCTGGTTCAATAGAATGTACGGTTTCGTTGGTCAGGCTGTCTAAACCACCGCTCTCGACAATGGACACACGATGACCAAGAATCGCTTCGATCGATGGTGTTACATCTGTGCGCGGAGATTGTCCAATGGTCAAAATGCCTACGCTTTTACTACCCATTACGCATTGTTCCCTAATGTTTGCAAATGCTTCATGGAGCCATACAGTTTTTCCAAACGCTCGAATTCTTCCGCGTCATAGAATTCGATTTGACCTCTTGTAAACTCTTTCGCAATTTCAATTGAGAATCGAACTGCTTGGGCAATATCCACTTCATGACTTGCACCGGTACCGCTTCCTGGTACAGCTGTTTTTGCCGTAATGGCTACCCCTACTACGGGAGCATCTGTCGCCACGGCAGGTTGAAGAATACTATTAATATGATAGACATCGTTGCCATACGGTGTAATATCTTGGGTTGTTACTGTAAATGTCACCGGAAGATCACCCGTCGTCATTTCCATAATGCGCAGCAATTCGTCAGCGAATTTCAAGACATACCCTGATTTCACTGTTGGAGAAAGGGCAATGCCACGATGATTAAACACACGATTCCCTTTCGTTGTATCAATGGAAACGACTGCGTCCATTTCAGGAACGACTTCATATTGATTCATCGTTAAAATATCAACTGGCGATCCCATGAAATCAACCGGCTCATGTGGCTGCGTAGGAGCAGTCGGGCAAATATGAGTCGTAACAATCACATCTCCAGGCAACCGATCTCCTTTGACAGACATGTTGGCAAGTTTCAATGCGATGGCTACCGCTGCAGCAGCTCCGTCACCGTCCGATACAAAGCCGATACGTTGCGGGCGGGCACCTAATCCACCTAAACGGCCGACAATACCCAATGTACGCGCGTCTCCACCATTTAACTTGCCTTCCGTCCCTTTAATGACAATTTTTACAAAGTCGGTAGAACCTTTTTGTCCCGAAACTGTTTCGTAAGTTGCTGTACAATGCTCAAAACCATCGAATAGACGGACTACGGATTCTCCGTTTGCATTGACGTCATCTAACAATTCCATAACTTCCATTGTATATTTTAACGACATTGTTCATCATCCTTTTCAAATAATACTTTTATTTACTATTGGTTCAATTGCTTGTAGCAATTTCTTATTGGACATCGTAGAGCTTAGTTTCAAGTATTCTTTCGGAACGGAAATGACAGCGATTGCAAGACCTTCTTTTAGCTCCGCACTTACTAGAGGCATGCCGGTTTCCGCGTCGAATGTCATGATGAGATCAGGAAACGTCCCTTTCCGTTCTCCGTTCATTTCGGCTGTCATATATTCGTTCCAAAATGTTAGCTCCAAACCATCGACTTGAACAAATCCTACATCAAACCCTTTGATCGCCTTCAATTCAAAGCTGCTAATCGTTCCAGAATGAATGACGCGGCCATGCAAGTGGGATGCAACCGCTTCAATTCGTTCCGGTCCTTCAGGAACAGAGAAGAAAACATCCCCTAATTCGATTGCTTGTGTAATTCCTCCGACAGCAGCATGTTCCTTCACATACTCGACAGACACGGGATTTCGGCAAACGGCAACCATACCACCTGCCTCGACAGAA
Source organism: Sporosarcina sp. USHLN248 (assembly GCF_037144575.1). Taxonomy (NCBI): domain Bacteria; kingdom Bacillati; phylum Bacillota; class Bacilli; order Caryophanales; family Caryophanaceae; genus Sporosarcina; species Sporosarcina sp. USHLN248. The sequence goes on along the minus strand of NZ_JBBCZC010000018.1, from coordinate 11,929 downwards.
ACGGAACGAACTGTATTGGAAGAAATATCAAGCGTACCAGTCACTACCCCTTCTACTTCCATTGGCCCTTTTCCACCTGCGAAAGCTTGGATGGATTCATACCCTTCGACTTCCGACAAATTCAAGGAACCCATGGAACCGGTCGGATGCGCTCGTCCATTACACGGTGCATCGAGGAACGGAAGTCCCGTTGCAGCGGCTTGAAGCCACCCATTAACCGTCGTTGCCGCTCCATTTTCATTTGTCATCAACGCTTGGATCGGTCGATTAAATTCCTTTTGCATCCGTTGCACAGTTGAAACGAGTTGACGACGATCTGTATACGCTTCCTTCGCAGATGGGGCTCCAACAAGTGAGACACATGCCACATAATCTGTATCCTGTAGTTCGTCTACTGTAATTAGTTCGGGGGCTCCAATTGCAAAGGCCTCCTCAGTCTTTGCAAGGCCATCTTGAATCCAGCCACCTCCTCCCCCGCCTAATATACAGCCGCCATAAACGGCTTTCTTTGCATCTTCCTTCGTCAATCTTCGTTTTGTCATCATAGAACCTCCATTATTTCACTTTCCATAAAGAAGTGAAGAAGCTGTAAATTGCATCTCCAGCGATAAATCCGGCAGCCATTGTATACATCGCATTTTCCGCTTCCTGTCCTTTCACCTTCAAAACGATGAAACGAATTAGAATCCCTACGATAACAGCCCATCCAGCAATCGGGTTAACAATTAAAAGCCCAGTCGCAAACAAAATTCCCATCTGGCGCTTAGGTCCACCAATCAACTGAATGATCGCTCCAGGAATCGCCCATAACAGCAACAGCATGCCGATGTTTCCACTCAATCCACTGTCAATCGTTGCAGCATACACATGATCGACAGGAGGAACTAAGTCTTGCGAGAAAAAGGAATTATGGAATAACGTAACCATTGCAATGGCGACTCCAAAACCGATCAATGAACTTTTCAATTGCTGTTTCCGGCCATACAGTTCCATCGCTGTCTTTTGGCCTTTCCGTAAAATCACACCGGATTTAAAGTCATAACCTAAATCTGCAAACGCCGGTCCTGTTGCAGCTGTAAAACCGGTTAACAACGCTAAAGCAACAGGCGGGAAGCCAAGCATCATTCCGATGAGCAACGAAATGAGCGTAACAGCAAATGCTGGAAACCAGCCGGAATGCATAGCAGCAATCCCGACAATAATCTCACTGACAAGTGCCGCAAATGCTGCAAACACAACAAATAAGATAATTTGCAACAAGGACATGTCGCCAATGATTCCACCAATAACTGCTAAAATAGCGGCCGCTAACAGATAAAGAACAAAACCAATCCCAAACCCTTTCTTAATATCGCTATCCGTGCGAGAATTGATATGTTCTCCCTCTTGAGCGTTGGGATTCTTTACTTTCTTCGATTTCACAAGCACTAAAATGAATTGCAATAAAGCAACAGTTCCTGCCCCGATCATCATGCCGTGGGGAATGTAATACGCATTTAAGTCAACACCGAACAAGGTATCAGAGTAGCCTCGTAGCAACAAACCGATCCCGAACATGAGCAAAGCCCAAATGTTTCCGATGAAGGCGACACCGAATGCCGACATTGCAATGCCAAAATACGAACCGACAAGCCCACCTGCAATCCCGATACCAAGGAATTTAGCTTTCGATCCACCCTCATCTCCTGCCTTTAGTGCCTCCGCTGTCGCAACGCCAGGCGGCCATGTTTCATCTGCAGAAAACAACTTAGAATCAAATACTTTATAAAGGATGAAAACATCGACCAATAGAGCCATTCCCGAACCAATTAACATTGGAACAATCAGTTCTGGCATTCCCATAACAAAAGGAATACCGATCGGGATTAACAAACTGTTCGCCGCACCAAACGTTGCAGCTGAAATCGATGTTTGAACTAAGTTTTGGTTTTCAACCGAGCGGTATTTGTAAAACATCTTCATCGGAATCCGAGCAATTAGCATTGCAATCAATGCCCCGATAATGGACGTGTTCGGCGTAATTCCTAAAGACGTAATTAGCTGCATACCGATAATTGCACCAAATACGGATATGATGATTGAAAATAGTATGAATGGAAAATCAAATGTTTTCGTATTCATCCGATCTCCTCCTCTCTTCTTATGAGTTCGTATACTGTAGCTTGCGCTTCCACTAAATCAATTACAGGAATCGTTATCTGTGTAACCAAATAGTCCTTCAACTTAATTGTGGAGAACCCTGTGCAAGCGAATAAAATAACATCCGCCCCGTCAGCAATCGCATCCTGAGCAATCGCAAGCAGCTTCTCTTTCGCATCTGGCGAAAGTAAATCCGTTGTTTTTCGTAGCATTGGGTCATAGCGATACGAATGGAATTGATCCTCCAAGCCCTTTTTAATCGATAATGGGATTTGATCCGTAATGCCAATAACCGCGACTCGTTGCCCAACAAGACAAGCCGCCTTGGCTCCACAAGCACCTGCACCTAAAATTGGAAAATCAGTCAAACTCCGTAATTCTTCAAGTCCGGGGTCGGCTGCACAACTAATTGTGATCGCATCAATCTCATCCCGTTGCATAAGCGCTTCGGCGAGAGCAATGATTTTAGGAATGGCCATCATTTCCGACTCATGATCATAAATACCGTTTGGTTGGTCTTCAATACATTTTGTAACAGTCTCAATTTGATGGGTTTCCCACATTCGTTTTCCATGTTCGAGCAACACACGATCGTCATCTGTAGTAAGCACTCGAATGATTCCTAACATTTCAACCACCCCTTTCAACTGATTATAAATATTTAAACTATTCTTCGAAATGCAAGAAATGTGAAAAGCTCCACTCACTTTTTTGCACATTTTTTCTTTCATCAAGACCTAATAGAAAATAAATATCGATTCAAGCGATTTATTAGTCGCTAAATAAAACCTTCAAAAGCATACATCCATGAAAACTTCCGATCCACATGCAGAAGGTTTCCTACATACGCATAAACAGCTATAAAAAACGCATAAGGATTCTTCCATACGCATAAATTGCTACAGAAACACATAAGGATTTCCTCTTACGCATAAATTGCTCCAGAAACGCAGAAGGTTTCCTACATACGCATAAATTGCTATAGAAGCGCAGAAAGATTTCCCCATACGCATAAACTGCTACAGAAACGCAGAAGGTTTTCCTACAAACTCATAAACTGCTACAGAAACGCAGAAGTTTTCGTCCGAACTCATAAACAGCTACAAAAACGCATAAGAATTCCTCCGAACTCATAAACAGCTTCAGAAACGCACAAGTTTTCCTAATACGCATAAATTGCTACAGAAACACATAAGGATTTCCTCTTACGCAAAAATTGCTCCAGAAACGCAGAAGGTTTCCTATATACGCAGAAATTGCCATAGAAGCGCAAAAAGATTTCCATACGCATAAACTGCTACAGAAACGCATAAGGTTTTCCTACAAACTCATAAACTGCTACAGAAACGCATAAGTTTTCGTCCGAACTCATAAACAGCTACAAAAACGCATAAGAATTCCTCCGAACTCATAAACAGCTTCAGAAACGCACAAGTTTTCCTAATACGCATAAATTGCTCCATAAACACATAAGGATTTCCTCTTACGCATAAATTGCTCCAGAAACGCAGAAGGTTTCCTACATACGCATAAATTGCTATAGAAGCGCAGAAAGATTTCCCCATACGCATAAACTGCTACAGAAACGCAGAAGGTTTTCCTACAAACTCATAAACTGCTACAGAAACGCAGAAGTTTTCGTCCGAACTCATAAACAGCTACGAAAACGCATAAGAATTCCTCCGAACTCATAAACAGCTTCAGAAACGCAGAAGGATTTCCTCTTACGCATAAAATGCTCCAGAAACGCATAAGATTTTCTCTAAACTCATAAACTGCTACAAGAACGCATAAGAATTCCTCCGAACTCATAAACAGCTTCAGAAACGCACAAGTTTTCCTAATACGCATAAATTGCTACAGAAACACATAAGGATTTCCCCATACGCATAAACTGCTACAGAAACGCAGAAGGTTTCCACCGAACTCATAAACTACTACAGAAACGCAGAAGGTTTCCACCAAACTCATTAACAGCTTCAGAAACGCATAAGTTTTCCACCGAACTCATAAAATGCTACAGAAACGCAGAAGGTTTCCACCAAACTCATAAAATGCTACAGAAACGCATAAGTTTTCCACCGAACGCATAAAATGCTACAGAAACGCATAAGGATTTCCTCATACGCAAAAAATGCTACAGAAACGCATAAGATTTTCTCTAAACTCATAAACTGCTACAAAAGCGCATAAGGATTCCTCCATACTCATAAACTGCTACAGAAACGCATAAATTTTCCACCAAACTCATAAACAGCTACAAAAACGCATAAGGATTTCCTCAGACGCATAAACTGCTACAGAAACGCACAAATTTTCCACCAAACTCATAAACAGCTACAAATTCGCATAACTCCCCCCAAGGCGCGTAAAACCTCTAAAATTCCGCATAATCACACCCCCTATAAATAAAAAAGCCGATAAGAAGATCGTCACTCTTCTCATCGCCCTTTTAAACATCTTCATGTATTGACACACACAAGCATTCATCCTGATAATTGTTTGATTTTCAAACAGAAATGAAGGATAAACCTGCTCTCCGCATCATCCATATTCACATTTAACAATTCCTCTATCTTCTGCAGCCGATACGTAAGCGTTCGTCGATGGATGAACAGTTTTTCAGATGTCTTCGTCACATTGCCGTTCTCTTTCAAATACATTTGAAGCGTATCCAATAAATCCTTATGAGTGCTTTGCAATAGAGGGCTTAGCAATGTATCGGCATAGCTTTGCACATGCTCGTCCGACGTTAGCCCGATCAAGATTTCATAAATCCCTAATTTATCGTACGTATAAAACGTCTCTTCCTTCCGTAATTTACGGCCGATCTCCATTGTTTTATCAACTAAACGGAGCGCATCGTCCAACAATCGACTATGCCCCAACAGTGGCCCTGCCACAACGTACAGATCTTCGTATTTCTCGTTCATTCGTTCCCTTAGCTGGTCAAGTATGATCGAATACTCGTCGGATGAACACTGGACAACTGCATAGAAGTGGTAATACTTCTCAAAGACAATGATTGAACGATCCGTTAATGGATCTAACAAGCTATGCAGTTCTTTTAAGACGAGGCAAGAAGGATCAATTAAATAAGGAGAAGATGAGAACAGTTTCTCAGTCCAATTCGCTTGAAAACGTATAACAAAGTATTCCACTTCATCGTCATCGCGAGACGAAAACTCCTCCAAACGCTCCAAATGTTCAATCCGCTTTTTCTGCAAATACAACTGCTCATTCATGAACAGTTCAATCAGCTTCGCCATCAACTTCTTCAATTGACTGGACGACATGTGAATCGAATGGAGCCTTTCAACATATGGAATGTGAATCGTAGCAAAAACTTGCTGATTGGAGACGAGCGGCAAAATAAGACAATCACGGAAGCCTTCAATTTTAAGAAGCGTCCGGTCCTTCGTCAATAGACTCGTCTTCCACTCATCGATCACTTCAGCGTAGGAAGGATATTCTGGCTTTGAGAAAAGAGCATTGGATTTTCTCCAGCCGTTCGGAAGAAAATTTTTTGAAGAATACATGAGCGCCCCTTCCATATCCTCTATATAAACAGGGCTGCCAACGATATCATTAAGCTCATCCAATGCTTCCGAAAGGGAAGCGTAGCTTTTGGACTCCAATTCAGAAAAAGGATTGTTCTCACTTTCCAATAGCTGTTTTTCTTCATAAAGCTTCTCATATAACGGGGTGAGCACATTGATATATGAAACACTTTTCGGAATAATGATAATCGGAAAATCCTTCTCATTTGCAATCGCAATCATATCAATCGGAATCGAATCAACAAAACGCCCCAACTTAATTACAATCCCGGCCGCTTCCTTCTCAATTAACGTCCGCACAATCTCCACTTGCTTCCGCTCATCATGCTGAATGGAATAAAACGTTGTCATAACGAGGATACCCGGCGTCACCCAGCTAATCACTTCAGGAACCTCCATCACTTCGATAGAGGTAATCTGTCGACCAACTCCTCCATGCCCGGCTACAATCGTACTATTCGATAGCTCGCCTATCTTTAGGGCTTCTTGAACATCCAAATCTCCGCCTCCTCTCCATCGTTACTAAAAAAATATTGTTACTATCATAGCACTTTTTACAATGCTGCTGTAGAGGGGGAATGTTTACCATTTTATTCTAATTTTAAAAGGTGTGAATGGAGGAAAGGAGCGTCAAAGGGGGTGGTTCGTCTTTACCATTCCTTACTTAGTGGCAGGTTCACTATTTTATAAACGAATAGTGAATCATGAAGCAAACAGTATTTAAAACGTTAGGCAGAATCAACAAGCAAAGGAGATGTCATTTTCTACTCTTACAAGAAGATAATCAATGCTAAATTCATGCATACTCTGCCAAAAGAACAACACATTGCTGCCCTGCAATACTGCTTCTTTCATCTATCTGTAAATTTACAGACCGAAAATGGTGCCGCTTCATCCTTCGGCAACTGTTGACGAATGCCGTGAAATATAATCCTGCGAATACGGCTCTTATGATCGTGACGGATGTAACGGAGACAGGCCAAGTCTTTTTGGATGTCATCGATGAAGGACCGGGAATACAGCCGCACGAATTGCCGCGTATCTTTGACAAAGGCTTCACGGGCGAAAACGGCAGGATTCAAAACGCAGCGAACGGACTTGGGCTCGATCTTGCAAAAACCGTTGCAGATAAATTAGGAATTACCCTCAAAGTGGTCAAACGAAAGGTACAGTGATGCGAATGATTTTCGTTAATCCCAACGCATTCGAAGCTGTCCGAAGAGTGGCGGGCGAGTAATATCCAGCTATGAAGCAGTCAGGATTGCTCCTGGCTGTTTTTTGGTGTGGAAAAGTGAACCTGACAATTTTGTCATGTTGTCTTGCCAGATTGTCATGTAAAACGTACGACAAGCGGAAAATCCACTCGTATAATAAAGCTATCATCAAGCAACAATTATGATTTGGAGGTACGTATGAATCAGTTGAATGTAGGAGAAACCGTTTTACAAGCACGAAATGTCCACAAAACATTTGGTACTAAAGGAAATACACAACATGTATTAAAAGGAATAGATTTACACGTCACCCGCAGTGAATTTGTCGGCATTATGGGCCCTTCCGGCTCAGGCAAGACGACATTGCTTAACGTCTTAGCCACGATTGATCATACAACGGACGGAACGGTTTTAATTGATGGCGAAGATATCTCTAAGCTGAGTAATAACGCGCTTTCCGCCTTTCGTCGCAACAAGTTAGGATTCATTTTCCAGGATTACAATCTACTGGACACGTTGACAGTGAAGGAAAATATACTGCTGCCCATCTCCCTTAGCAAAATGAGCAAGCGTAAAGCGAAAAGCGAGTTCACAGCCATCGCTGATGTGTTTGACATTAAAGCACTATCGCACAAATATCCACATGAAATATCAGGAGGCCAGAAACAACGGACAGCTGCCGGGCGCGCTCTGATCCACCAGCCTTCGATCGTGTTTGCGGACGAACCGACCGGTGCACTGGATTCCAAATCCGCTTCCTCGTTACTGGACTTGATGGAGAAGGTGAATCAGCAGCGAGGCGTCACCGTTGTCATGGTGACCCATGATCCGGTAGCCTCCAGCTATTGCAGCCGTGTTGTGTTTTTAAGAGACGGGAAGATTTATTCCGAACTGTACCACGGCGATGAAACAAGACTTGCCTTCTTTAATGAAATTTTGGACGTGCAAGCTATACTGGGGAGCGACCATGTTGACAGTTTTTGAATTAGCGCTTCGCAGCATGCGGCAAAATGTGAAGCATTATTATTTGTACTTCTTTGCGCTGATCTTTAGTATGAGCCTGTATTTTGTCTTCACCTCACTACAGCACGATCAGGCTGTTCAGAATATGACAAATACGAGCGTTGTCTTCTTTCAAATTGCGGGAGTCATGCTGATTGTGATCGTTGGGATCTTTACCGTCTCGGCCAACGGCATTTTCCTGCGTCGGCGCAGTAGAGAAATCGGACTATATCAGCTGATTGGTCTTTCCAAAGGCTGGGTAGCCCGATATCTAATAATCGAGAATATACTGCTTGGCTTAGGTGCACTACTTGCTGCGATCATTTGCGGCGCATTGATTTCAAGGCTGTTCGTCCTGATTTTGCTGAATCTGCTCGGCTTAGAAGAGATTGTCGGCATCAGCTTCTCCGTACCAGCGGCTTTTAAAACGGCGATGGTCTATCTTCTCATCATCGTCATCACTTCCATTCAGATGATGCTGACGGTTTATCGCAGCAGCCTTCTGAATCTGTTTCAAGCTGACAAGCAGCCTGATCTCACTAAGCAGCCTAAAGCGGTGGCATCTGCTATTTTCGCCCTGCTCGGTCTGGCGCTTATTGGATACGGCTATAAATTATCGGGGCATATCGATAAAGAGTTATTCCCCAACGCACTATTGATGCTCGGATCCATCGTTACAGGGACTTACTTATTGTTTCACGTTACGATCAGATGGTGCTTTTACCGGTTCCGCAAACGTAAAGATGGACACTTAGGCTTAACAAACAGCCTGTCGATAGCTCCGCTGATGCACCATACGAAAGCAAATGCCAACTCACTTGCCTTGATTACGTTGTTGTCGGCCATGACCATCACGCTGATTTCCATGGCTTACACCTTCTACTACTCCGTAGAGCACGAGACCCGTCGCGATCTCCCTTATGATTTTATGTTTGAAAACGATCCGCAGGAGGCGCTGTCGTTCAAGATAGAGCTGGAGAAGGAAGGCATCGAAGTTAATCACCACGTCGTTGAAGCGGTTCTGACGATGGGCATCATCCTTGATCCGAATGACGAATCCTACAAGTTTGAAGAAAGTTTGTTATGGCTTCCAGCCGAACAGCTTAAACAAACAGGCGCAGACCTCAACGTGCCGCCAGATGGTGAAGCCATTTTGTACGATGCTGGGGCCTCACTTGCCGGGGACTTAGATGAGCAGTCGAAGCGATATCCAACCGAAATAGAGCTGGAGCAGCATGGACAGACCGTTATGTATACATTGAGGACATTGAGGGAAAGGAACATCATGAATTTAAATGCTCCCGGCAGTCAGCTGTTAGTGTCAGAATCGACGATGGACAAAATTGCAGAACAAATGGCCGGTACGCCTGATTATAAAAAAATTCACTTTGATACGTATCAAATTCCGGACAAGGAAGAGCTCGCAATAGCTTCCTCAATATACGTAAAATACGACAATGACAAACCATTAAAGTATGATTACTATGCGCAGTACAAAAAAGTGCTGGAGCTGACAGGCTTGCTCATTTTCATCGCAGCTTTCCTTGGACTTGTCTTTTTGATCTTTACCGGCAGCATCTTGTACTTTAAGCAAATGACCGAAGCCGAGCAGGAAAAGCAAAGCTTTAAGACGTTGCGTCAGCTCGGATTTGACGTGAATATGATCATGAAAGGCATTATACGAAAGCAGGCCATCGTGTTCCTTCTCCCTCTATCGATCGGTATGCTGCATTCGATCTTTGCTATCAAAGCTGCTTCATTTATGATCCGGTCGGACACCATGTTTCCGGCATCCATCGTCATGACGAGTTACACGGTTATCTATTTTATATTCGCTCTGTTTACCATAGGCTACTACCGCAACATTGTAAAAAACGCTATGTCATAACCATCACTTAAGGGGGATAAGTTATATGGGATACCGCCAACATTTTCTTGACAACCCCCTATATAATAAATTTGCACGTATGTGCTCCTTCATTATATAGGAGGGTGGGTCCTCCTTACTTTCACAAAATTTATAGTGGAATTCTACTTCTATTCATTGTCGGGTCATTCCACAGAGGTTATTTAAAAAGCGAAATCGTTTATTGTTTGCAAAGTTCATTTAAGTGATGTGCTATAATCTGTTCTGTTTTTTCAATTGTAAATATATCCGGTCGTAACAGAGCATGTATGGATAAACCCTCAATGATTACCGAAAGCCTTAATTTTTCTATTTCAATATTTATGTCTTTATTTATATAGCCTGCTTTTATCAACATATCCAGCAGCGCTTCCATTAAAATATATTCTCCTTCAGTTAGTTCATCTTTTTTCGCGTTCAAAGCTACACTTGTAAGTGAGCGAATGGCGAAAACTAACCAAACGCTAGTTTCAGTTTGTTTATCCTGATCCACAGGAACCAATTCTAACAATGTTTCCTGTACCGCAATTAGAGGGTCTTTTGACCACGATTTATTCTCCGACCGTTCTTTCCCACGAGCAAGAAAATAATCCATGATAAATAATAGTAATTCATCTTGATTTGAAAAATAATGTCTTAGTGCTCCAGTAGACATTCCGGCTTCAGATGCAATTCTTCGGATCGATGCTTTTTCAATGCCTTCCGTTTCAATAATTTTCCAAGCTGTTTCAGCGATAATCTTCCTTTTGTGATCATGATCTACTATTTTCGGCACTCAAATCACCTCTTGCTTCTTTTTAGCACACTGTGTTATTATCATTTTAACACACTGTGTGAAATAAATTAATATGGAGGGATGTGCACGTGCTGGAAATCATTGAATCATTAATTCCTACCAACATAGATTTCACAACAGCACTCCTCGTTATATTGCTTTGTGCTTTAATTGATGTCTTAAGCCCCGGTGTATTGGCAATTACAGCTTATATCCTACTAGTACAAAAAGAAAAATTAAAATCGCGTTTAATGATGTTTTTATTATCGACACAACTTTGCTATTTCATCATAGGAATCTTGATTTACTTAGGAGTTGGGCCGATTCTTGATTTTATAGAAAATATGACCAAGAATCAAATTTCAAGTTGGTTTTATACAATATTTGGCGCTGCCCTTGTACTGATTAGTTTTTATAAGCCTAAGAAAGAAATGGAATCACGATTTATGGAACGGTTACCAAAACAAGTATCTTTAAAGGCGATGATTGTACTCGGTATCATTGTGTTTGCAATCGAGTTTGCCACTGCTTTACCGTATTTTTACTCGATCTTATTAATGGATGGTTTAGCGTTTAATACGACATTGTCTATAAGTATTTTACTTGGATATAACGTAATTATGGTGCTTCCTTCAATCTTACTATTGATCATTTATACACTATTTAGAAGTTGGATACAAAGCAAGCTTGAAAAACTAAGAACGAAATTAGTAAAAGCTCCGCTGTCTTCTGTATTAGTGGCAGTGGCAGTTATTGGAGCGGTTTTGTTCAATATTGGCATTAGAGGAATTTTGTAATGACTTCAACAATTAATTTTTGAAAGGGGATGTAGTGTTATGAAAGAGATTGCAAGCGGTGTAAGTCTGCTTCTAATTATTCAAGGAGTTGGAGGCGTCATAAACCGATTAACTAATGGCGGACCAAGCTGGTTTCTCGTAAATTACATTGACGCTTTGCAAGGGTATGAAATGATTGCCAGTATCGTTTTAATTCTATTAGGTGCAATGATTGGTGTAGGTTCTCTTAAAATAAAAGATAAAGACGACTAACCGATTATCTCTTCAAGTTTTTTTAAAAAAATTGTATTTAGGCGGAATATAACTTTGTAGTTATATTCCGTTTATGTTATATTCAAACTATTAATACGTCAAACACTGGGAAGGGGATGCGATGAAAATAGATATTGAATTAATGAGGTGAAATATTGATGGGGAAATTTAATGGGGCTGTCCAGAAAGTCAGTGAAAACTGATTTTCTGTGATAGTCCCTTTCTGGTTGGAGAATAAATGGGGAACCCCTGACAACCGTCGCTTTCCGTTCCAGGCGCACGCT